>DAHWFQ010000090.1:0-13192 GCA_027324895.1 Actinomycetota bacterium
TCGTCATCTACAAGGACGGGCACAGCAACATCGGCACCTGGGGTACGGATGTGACGATGACACCGGACGTCGTCTCGGTGCGCCAAAACCTCAAGTTGCTGGTGGACAACGGACGGATCTCGCCGAGCATCGACACGGCGGTCCGGTCGAACTGGGGCGCCACCCTGGGCGGCACCTTCTTCGTTTGGCGTTCCGGCATCGGGATCACGGCCAAGGGTGACCTCCTCTACGTCACGGGCGACACGCTCTCGGCCAAGTCGCTGGCGCGGATCCTGGTGAACGCGGGCGCGGTGCGGGCCATGCAGCTCGACATCAACAAGCTCTGGCCGTCGTATTACTGGTACACGCCGAACGCCAAGGGCCAGTTGGTGTCGCACAAGGTGCTCGAGTTCGCTCGCCCGGCGGACCGCTACTTCACGCAGAACAGCCGCGACTTCTTCGCAGTGCTCCCCCGCTGATCAAGTTCCCCTCGGAATCTGCTGATTCAACCGGGGTTCCGGCCCTGGAATGCGCATTTAACGGCGGGAACTGTGGTTGATCAGCCGACGGGGACGGCGCCGTCGTTGGCGCTGCTCTTGGCCGAGGGGGACAGCGAGGCGACGGCCGTCGCGCCTCCACTCGGTGCACTGCTCGCGGTCGAGGTGTCGGGCGGGATGAGCGCCTGTGGGGTGACGAAGGCCGTCCTCGGCTTGCCGGCAAGGGCCGCCTTGATGAATGCCGTCCAGATTCGGGCGGGGAACGAGCCGCCGGTCACCGTGGACAGGCCACCGGTGCCGCTCAGGGTGATCGGCCTGCCATTGGCGTCCGACTTGGCGAACATCACCGATGCGGCGAGGTCTGGCGTGTAGCCGGTGAACCAGGCCGAGAGATTGCTGTCGGTGGTTCCCGTCTTGCCGGCAGCGGGCCGTCCCGCATCGCGCGCGGCGAAGCCGGTGCCATTCGTGACCACCTTCTGGAGGGCGAAGTTCACCGTGTCCGCCACGTTCTGGTCGAACGCGGTGTCCGTGTGCACGGACGCCTGGTAGATGACGCCGCCGTTGGCGGTGGTGATCTGCTTGATGACATACGGCGCCGCATGGACACCACGCGCGGCGAAGGTGGCGTAGGCGTCAGCGACGTCGAGCGGATGCGGCGAGGCCGTGCCGAGCACGAAGGTGAGGTTGCGCTGGATGCCGGGTGTGTTGTCCGGGATGCCGGCGCGCGAGGCGGCGTTCATGACCGCGTCGACGCCGATCTGGTAGGTGAGCGTCACATACGCCGAGTTCACCGAGTTCTCGGTGGCGAACAGCAGCGAGATGGGGCCGAAGCTCTCCCCCTGGTAGTTGTGCACGGTGTAGCCGGCGACCACGGTGCCGCTCCTGCCGGGGAGCATGGTGGTGAGGGGGACGCCGGCCTCGGTGGCGGCGGCGAGGGCGAAGGGCTTGAAGGTGGAACCCGCCTGCGCGCTCGCCTGTGTCGCATTGTTGAAGGGCTGGGTGGCGAAGTCAGGGCCGCCGTAGACGGCGACGACCGCTCCGGTGCCCGGACGCACAGCGGCCAGGCCGATGCGCAGGCCCTTGGTGCCGGTCTTGGGCCCCGCCTTGAGCACCGCCTGCACGGCGGCCAACTGGGCCTTGGCGTCGAAGGTCGAGATGATGCGCAGGCCGGAGACGCCGAGGCTGGCGTCGTTGTAGCCCTGGGCCAGGAGTGCGCGCCTCACCATGTCCAGGGCGTAGCCGTCAGGACCGGACAGGGTGTTCGCGTTGCTGCGCGGCACGACGAGGGGGAAGCGTTGTCGGGCGCGATCCACGGCGCTCAACCAGCCGTTCTTCACCATCTGGTCAAGCACCCAGTTCCAGCGCGCCTGCAGGCCGGGCAGGTTGCGCTCGGGCGCCAGGCCCTCGGGGGCGTTCAGCAGTGCCGCCAGCATGGCCGACTCCGACACGGACAACTGCGAGACGTCCTTCGCGAAGTACTGCCGGGAGGCCGCCTGCACACCGTAGGTGCCACGGCCGAGGTAGGAACTGTTGAGGTAGTCGGCGAGGATCTCATTCTTGTTCGACGAACTCGTGAGCTTCACCGCCAGCACCAGCTCCTTGATCTTGCGCTTGACCGTGCGCTCCTGGGAGAGGTAGGCGTTCTTCACGTACTGCTGGGTGATGGTCGAGCCACCGCCACCGTTGAAGCCTGTCTTCAGATTGTCGTACAACGCGCGCAGGATGCCGGTCACGGAGAAGCCGTTGTTGCTGTAGAACGTCGAGTCCTCCGCGGAGAGCACGGCGCGCTGCGTCACCAATGGGATGCGCGACAACGGCACCTCGGTGCGGTTGTAGTCGCCGAGGCGACCGAGTTCCGTGGTGCCGTCCGAGTAGTAGACGATCGTCGTATCGGCACGGGTGAAGTCAGCGGCGCGTGGGATCGGCGTGACGATGACGAAGTAGGTGAAGACGATGATGCCGAGCAGGCCAAGCCCCACCAGTGTCGTGATCAACCCGCGCCAAGGGAATCGTCGGGCCATCACCAGTCCAAGTCACTCGGGCGACGTTTGGGGCGCCGCGGGATCCCGTCACCCACGACGTACGAGGTGACGACGTGGTTCCAGTGGCAACCCTGACAGACCTCAACCACGAAAACCCGCAAGACGCCGTGATTCTGGGCAAGTTCCCCGATTTCGTCACGCGCATGGATGCGACCGGAGAAGGCACCCAACTCCTTGGAGTAGACGTAGGTGAGCTCGACCAGGTCGACGGCGTCGCACAAGGGACAGACTCGATCAGTCACCTCACCATGCCACTTGGCGGCGCGGATGAGATAGGGATGGGCGTCGCGGGCGTCGGAGCCGATGCCACCGGTGCGCTTGAAGTCGAGGATCGCGGCCTTGCGCGAGAGCGAGTGGTCGACGACCTCGCGGGGCTTCGCGGGGTCGGCGATGGGTTCGCTCACCGTAGGCGCATCCGGCTTGTTGTCGCCGGGCTTCGAGGCCGGACGCGTGCGCGGCACGCCGCCGCCCACCCGCGTGCCGCGGAGGGTTCCGGGTTGCCGACGGACCGCCATGGGGGCCAAGGGTACGGGCTGCCGCTGCCGCTGCCCGGTTGCCGAACCGTCATCGCCGCACCCCGAACCCGGCCCTGACCTCCATGCCCTTGGGCCCCCGCTGACCGCGTCCGTTTCGGGCTCCCCGGTCGCTCCGCCGCCGTCTGGCCGTCTGGCTGCAGCCGCGGCCGCCACCAGTAGCGGGGCGAGGGCGTCGGCTTGACATACTCGGATGTTTGTCATGTATCGTTCCGATATATCGCAGACGGCAGTCTGGCGATATATCGCACTCGGCGGTCCAGCGCGGCCGGGGGCCCACCCGCCAGCCCGAGGAGCCGTGATGAAGAAGGCCGATGCCCTCGAATTCGCCATCCTCGGCATCCTCCACGAGGCCCCGCTGCACGGCTACGAGCTACGCAAGCGCCTCTCCCAGGTGCTCGGGACCTTCCACTCCATCTCCTTCGGTTCGCTCTACCCGGCGCTCAAGGCACTGAGTGCCTCGGGTCTGGTCGCCGAGGAGGCTGCGGCCGACGCGGAGGAGCAGGCGGGGACCAGCGGCCGCCCGGCGGCCAGGGCCACCGCGGCGGCGAGCCGGCGCGCCAAGCCATCCAAGGTCGAACCGGTGGCCCGGCGCAGCCGCATCACCTACAGCATCACCGAGGCCGGAGAGCATCGCTTCGCCGCGCTGCTCTCCGAGTCCGGTCCCAGTGCCTGGGATGACGACGGCTTCGGCGTGCACTTCGCCTTCTTCGGCCGCGCCGATCGCAATGTCCGCGCGAACATCCTGGAGGGACGGCGCATGCGTCTCGCCGAACGTCGTGCCCTCATGCGTGATTCCCTCACGCGAACCCGCGAGCGCGTGGATGCCTACACGCTCGAACTGCAGCGACACGGGCTGGAGAGCGTCGAACGCGAACTGCGTTGGCTCGACGACCTGATCGAGGCAGAGCACAAGAACACCTGATTTCCCAAGCCTCGCTTGGGTTCCGCGACGGCCCCCGTGCCACGCGGTCTGAACACAGAAGGAGAGCAATGAGTTCCATCAGAGTCGCCATCGTGGGCGTCGGAAACTGCGCGTCATCGCTCGTGCAGGGTGTGCACTACTACCGCGACGCGGACCCGACCCAGAAGGTGCCGGGTCTCATGCACGTTGACTTCGGGGGCTACCACGTGCGCGACATCGAGTTCGTCGCCGCGTTCGACGTCGATTCGAAGAAAGTCGGCCTCGACCTGGCGGACGCCATCGGCGCCAGCGAGAACAACACCATCAAGATCTGCGATGTGCCTCGCACCGGCGTGACCGTCGAGCGTGGACACACCCTGGACGGCCTCGGCAAGTACTACCGCGAAACCATCACCGAATCCGACGCGGCCCCGGTCGACATCGTGAAGCGCCTCAAGGAGGTCAAGGCCGACGTCCTCATCTGCTACCTCCCCGTGGGCTCCGAGCAGGCCGCCAAGTTCTATGCCCAGTGCTGCATCGATGCAGGCGTGGCCATGGTGAACGCGCTTCCCGTCTTCATCGCGGGCACCAAGGAGTGGGCTGACAAGTTCACGGCCGCCGGTGTGCCGATCGTCGGCGACGACATCAAGTCACAGGTCGGTGCCACCATCACCCACCGCGTGCTCGCGAAGCTGTTCGAGGACCGCGGTGTCACCGTGGACCGCACGTACCAGCTGAACGTCGGCGGCAACATGGACTTCATGAACATGCTGGAGCGCGACCGCCTCGAATCCAAGAAGATCTCGAAGACGCAGTCCGTGACCTCCCAGCTGCGCAACGGTCTGGACAAGCGCAACGTGCACATCGGCCCCTCGGACTACGTGGCCTGGCTCGACGACCGCAAGTGGGCCTTCGTGCGCCTCGAGGGTCGCGCCTTCGGAGACGTGCCGCTGTCACTCGAGTACAAGCTCGAGGTGTGGGACTCGCCGAACTCCGCCGGCATCATCATCGACGCCCTGCGGGCCGCCAAGATCGCCAAGGACCGCGGCATCGGCGGGCCGATCCTGTCCGCCGCCTCCTACTTCATGAAGTCGCCGCCGGTGCAGTACTCGGACTCCGAAGCGCACCAGGCCGTCGAGGACTTCATCGCAGGCAGGATCGAGCGCTAGCGCCATCAGCACCACGGCCGAGGGCCGTCACGCTTCCCGGAGAGGCGTGACGGCCCTTCGTCGTCCTGCGCCCGTCCACCGGATCGAAGGCGCGCCGGTCTGGTGCCCAAGCCGCCTTCGAGCGGGCGCTACTTCAGCGGGGTCGGCGCCACCACCGTTGCCGTACCCGCGATGCCCGAGCCGCCGCCCGCGGCCGTGTCGTAGGCGACGGGGCCGCCCGCGGACTGCGTGGTCCAGTTGATGAACTGCTCGCTGATGGCGAGCATGCTCCACTCGTCACCGGCCGCGTCACGGTACAGCCAGGCTGGCATGAGCACCGCCGTCCCGTCCCTGAGCCAGCGCATCTGCAGGCCGTCGGACACCAGGCTCACCGTGGCCTGCTCGACGAAGGCGTCGACCGTCGGCTTGCCCTCGACCTGCACGACCTCGAGGGTCGGGCCTCGCTTGTCGCTGACCACGCCACCGCTCGTCGCCGCGGTGCGCACCCATTGCGCCCCCAGGGAATTCCAGCGTGCCTGCAGGGTGCGGTTGGCGACGTCGCGCGCTCCCGCGATGGGGTAGGTCGCCAGCGGCTCGACGTTGGCAACCCATGCGTTGAGGCTGAAGAGGCCGAGCGCGCTCACGGCCGCCGACCAGGAGACGCCGAACACGGGCTTGCCGTCCAACAGTGGCGTCACCACGACGTTCACGCTCGTCGAGGCCGGTCCGCCCACCATGCCGTCGGGCGTGGCGTCGTAGTGCGCAAGTCCCTTGGCGTCGATGCCGAGTCGGGCGAACGCTGCCTTCACCAGGCGCACAGCGTCTTCGTTCGAAGGCGCGGGGCCGCGATTCGTGCACTTGGTCTCCGGCTCGCCGGATGCCTCGGGGGTGGGTCCCGACGGAGGGACAGTTGAAACCGCCGTGCAGTCCCAGGGAGAGCGCAGGTCGTTGTAGGCGCTGACGTTCGCAACGCCGCCGTACACATCGACGCTGACGCTCTGACGGCCATCCAGGCTGTGCAGGGACAGGTTCGCGGGACCCGCTATCGACTGCGGCACGGCGGTCACATCCGTCGCACCGATGACGGCCGCGAGGCCACTGGCCAAACGCGGGAGGTCGATGCCATCGACGTTGAACCTGTAGGCCGGGGCCGTGCCGGCGTCGTTGGGCAGACCGGCTTCCGGTCGCAGGATGATGCCGCCACCGTAGCCCGCCATGTACGAGCCCGCGGTCGCGCCTGCGGCCTTGCCCATGCTGTCATTGGCGCTGCCACCGCCCAGGCCCAATCCCGGAGTGAGGCTCGCGATGGACGCCGTCGGCGCCTGCCGGGCCACGCCGCCCGCGTAGCCCAACCCCGCCACGATGGCCATGACGGCGGCCATGGAGGCGTACCTCCACATGCGCAGGCTCCGGCTGCGAGGCGTGAACGCGAAGACATTCGGTGCCGTCCCTGCCATCACACGCGCCCTGAGCGCGCCCAAGTCAGCGGCTCCCGTGGCGGCCGCGGGTGCAGCCGGATCGGCGGCGCGCAACAACTCGAAGTAGTGCTGATCGTCGGACATCATCGATCACCTCCACCCGTGAATGTCCTTGCGTCGCCTGATGTTTCCGCGCACGCGGCGTCGAATCGCGCGCGTGCCCGGGAGAGCGCCACGCCCGCACCGCTCACGCTGATGCCCAGGGCTGCGGCCAGTTCCGCGCCGTTGAGTCCGTCCCACGCCACCAGGCGCAGCACCTCCCGGTCGCGCGCTCCGAGCGTCAGCCAGGCCCGCCGCAGCGTGAGGTCCTCGACGACGACGTCGGCGATGTCACCCTCGCGCGGGTCATCGGGCAGCCGCTCGAAGGGCAGCTCCACGAACTTGCGGCGACGGTTGGCCAACACGTTCCAGGCCGTGCGGAAGAGCCAGGCCTGACGGAAATCGTCGGGAATGCTCTCGAATCGCTGCCAGGCGACGAGGAACACGTCGGCCACGACGTCGTCGACGTCGGTGGCCTGGGCCCTGCGTCGCACGTAGTTGCGCACGGCGGGGGCATGCTCGTCGAAGAGCGCCTCGAAGCCCCGGCGCCGCTGCGTGCTGAGGTCGTCCATGCGACACCTCCTGCGCATGAGTGTCGCAGCAGCGGGCGATCTTTCACCCGCGCGTCGCGCCGGAAGTTGCCGCTGGCGCGGGCCCTACGCGGGGATGGCGGCCGCGAGCAGCAGCAGCAACCCGACGACCAGCGCGAAGGCCGGCGAGCGTCCACTGGTGCGCACGGTGACCGCCGCCAGCGCGGTTCCCAGGACGGTGCCGAAGTTCAACGCCATGTCGTACAAAGCGAACACGCGGCCGCGGTGCGAGTCGGCAACGGCGGTCTGCACGATGGTGTCCGACGAGATCTTCACGCACTGTCCGGCGAAACCGAGGAGTGTGCTCCCGAGGAGCACCGTCGCCATGGCGAAAGGGGAGTGCGGCGCGTGCGTGGCCCAGACATAGGAGGCGCCAACCACCAGCGCCGAGCCGGCAAGCACGGATTGCGCCCAGCGGGCCACACCCAGTCGTTCGACGACCATCGGCGTGAGCAACGCTCCGAGGAACGCGCCGCCGCCGGCGAAGCCGATGACGATGGAGAACTCGCCCAGCGCATGCGTCGACTGCCCCAACCCGTTGAAGGAGTTGCGGGTGAGGAGCAGGACCAGGAGGGTGGCGCCGCCGAACGCCACCCGGTGCGTGGTGACGCGGCCGATGGCGCGCAAGGCGTGTGGGCGCTCCCACAGGTGGGTGAGCCCGCTCCACAACCAGTGCAGCACCTCGAACAGCGTCTTGCGCCGCAGTGCGTCCGGACCGAGCTCGCCGCGCGGGATCCGGCGGGAGAACGCCGTGGCCACGAGGTGGCCGAATGCGGCAACCACGATGATGACGACGGACGTCGCATTGCTCCCACCGAGCAGGGTCGAGATGCTCACCCCGACCAGTCCGCCGAGCACTGAGGTCAGCGTTCCAGCAGTTGGCGCAATCGCGTTGGCAGGCACCAGCAGCCCGTCGTCGACGACGTGTGGCAGTGAGGCGGAGAGGGCGGCGGACACGAAGCGACCGACACCGAGTGAGACCAGCACCACCAGCCCGAGCATGGTGCCGTCCTGTCCGGCGCCCACGAGCACGGCGACACCGACAACGAGGATCGCGCGCAGGAAGGTGGCGATGAGCAGGATGCGCTGCCGCTGCCATCGGTCGATGAGGACGCCGACGAAGGGGCCGATCACCGAGTAGGGCAGGAGCAGCACCACGAAGGCGGAGAGGATCTTGGCGGGAGTGGGCTGGTGCGTTGGACTGAAGAGCACGAAGGAGGTGAGTGCGGCCTCCAGGAGGCCGTCCGAGGTGGTGCCGGCCACACGCACGCCGAGCAGGCGCTGGAAACGTCGGTCCCGGAGCACCTGCGCGAAATGGCCCCGATCCACGCTCGAACGCTAGCGGTCCGGTCGGGGGGCAGACAGGGTCGCGTCCGTCTTCCACAGGCGCTCAGGCCTGCTCGGCCCACCATTGGCGCAGCGCGGCTTCTGCCTGCCCGGGACCCAGGGGCCCCTGTTCCATGCGCAGTTCGAGCAGGAACTTGTAGGCGCGCCCCACGGCCGGCCCCGGACCCACGCCGAGGATGCCCATGATGGCATTGCCGTCGAGGTCGGGCCGGATGGCATCCAGCTCCTCCTGCTCCGCGAGCTGGTCGATGTGGCGCTCCAACTCGTCGTACGTCGACTGCAGGACGAGCGCGCGACGACGATTGCGCGTTGTGGAATCAGCCCGCGTGAGCTTGTGCAGGCGCACCAACTGGTCGCCGGCATCGCGCACGTAGCGCCGTACCGCGGAGTCGGTCCACTCACCGGAGCCGTAGCCGTGGAAGCGCAGGTGCAACTCGACGAGCTTCGAGACGTCGTCGATGACCTCGTTGCTGTAACGCAACGCGGTGAGGCGCTTGCGCACGAGCTTGGCGCCGACCACGTCGTGATGGTGGAACGAGACCGCCCCGCCCGCCTCGAACCTGCGCGTGCGCGGCTTGCCGATGTCGTGCAGCAGTGCGGCCATGCGCAGCACCAGGTCGGGACCGGACTGCGGATCGTGCGAGCGCTCGAGGTCCATGGCCTGCTCGAGCACCGTGAGCGAGTGCTCGTACACGTCCTTGTGGCGATGGTGCTCATCGATCTCGAGTTGCAACTTCGGCAGTTCGGGGATGAAGCGCTCCGCCAGCCCCGTCTCCACGAGCAGCGTCAGGCCCTCGCGCGGATGGGCACCCAGGAGCAACTTGGAGAACTCCGCCTGCACCCGCTCGGGCGAGACGATGTCGAGCCGCGGGGCCATCTCGGTCATGGCGATGACGACGTCGGCCGCCACCCGGAACCCAAGCTGCGATGCGAAGCGGGCTGCTCGCATCATGCGGAGCGGATCGTCGGAGAATGACATCTCGGGGGTGCCCGGGGTTCGCAGCACCCCCGCCTGCACATCCGCGAGGCCGTTGAAGGGGTCGATGAGTTCACCCGACGGCAGGCGCACCGCCATGGCATTCACCGTGAAGTCGCGCCGGAACAGGTCGTCCTCCAGCGAGGTCCCGTACTGCACCTCCGGCTTGCGCGAGTCGTCGTCGTACTGCTCGGTGCGGTAGGTGGTGATCTCCACCTTGAGGCCGTGGCGTTGACCACCGACGGTGCCGAAGCGGATGCCGACATCCCAGGTCACGTCCGCCCATGGCTCGAGTAGCGCCAGCGTCACCTCGGGCCGGGCGTCGGTGGTGAGGTCCCAGTCCCCGGACTCGCGACCGAGCAGCTCGTCGCGCACGGGACCGCCGACGAGCGCCAGCTCATGGCCTGCGGCCTCGAAGAGCCGCCCCAGTTCCAGCACCGCGGCAGGGATCTTCGGCGCTTGGCGGAGGGTGGACACGGGCACAGCGTATTTGCCGCAACCTGCTCCTGCGCCGGATCCCCGACCCGCCACCTACGCTACGTGCATGACCGAAGCGCGGCCTTCACGTCCGCAACGGCGAAGCAAGCGCCACGATGAATTCAGTGCCGGCGGGCTCGTCGTTGATACCGAGCGCATGGTCGCGGCCATCATCGGACGCCGCGATCGCAAGGGACGCATGGTGTGGTCCTTCCCCAAGGGCCATCTGGAGGCGGGCGAGACCGCCGAGCAGGCGGCGGTGCGCGAGGTCTTCGAGGAGACCGGCCTGTCCGCGGTCGTCCACTCGCCACTCGGAGAGATCGCCTTCTGGTTCATGCTTGATGGCAAGCGCATCCACAAGACGGTGAACCACTTCCTGCTCATCGTGACGGGGGGCGAGCTCTCCGACGCCGACCGCGAAGTGCACGCAGTGGAATGGATTGCGCTCAGCGAGGTGCCATCACGCCTGGCCTATGCGGATGAGCGACGACTGGTGCCGAAGGCGCTGAGCATCCTCGAGGTGCAGGGGTGAACCGCAGCGGACGCACCGGGCGCCTGACGCGCAGCCTGGCCCTCCCCTTGGTGGCCCTGCTCGTCATGCTGGCCGCCGGCGCTCCGCAACCGGCCAGCGCGTCCGGCAGGTTCAGCGCGATCATCACGAGCATCGACCCCGCACTCCCAGCAGCCGGATCCACGGTCAACCTCACGGTGCAGTTGGCGAACTCGACGCCCAATGACGTCAACCGGATCCACGCCCGGTTCGTCATCTCGCTGTCGCCGTTGCGGGGCCGCAGCCAGATCCCCGACGTACTCACCGGCCGCTCCCTGCCGACCTACCGCACCGTCGCCAAGGACGTGGCCTCCGGGATCGACCTCGCGAGCGGCGCCAGCACCAGCCTGACCCTGCAGGCCACCACCAACGAGCTGGGTCTGAGCGCCGCGCACCCGGGTGTGTACGTCCTCGGCCTGCTCGTGTCGGGAGTCATCGGCACCGATCACTCCGTATCGCAGCGACCGGTGACGCTGCTGCCCTGGCTGCCATCGCACGCCGGCAGGGGCCTGGGGCTGACCACCGTCTGGACGCTCACTGCACCACCCTCCCGCGGCGTCGATGGCGTCTTCCTCGACGACTCGCTCGCCACCGCGCTGGGGGCGGGTGGCCGCCTGCGCACGCAACTCGACGACATGCGGCAGGTACCGGGCGCATTGTGGGTCATCGACCCGCTGCTGGTGGAGGACGTGCAGGCCCTCGCCGGGGGTGCCCGCATCATGCAGGACGGCAACCTCCGCGCAGCCACCGATGCGGAGATGCATGCTGCCAGTCAGTGGCTCACCGACCTGCTCGCCGCCAGCGCCACCGGCGCCCGCGCTGCCCTGCCACTCGCCGACCTCGACGTGCGCGGTGCCCTGCTCCTCGGCCACAACTCCATCGTGAGCGCGGCCGTCGGCACGGCCGCGAAGCGGCTCTCCGTGGCTCTCGGTGAGACGGTGACCGACGTCGCGGTTCCGATCTACTCGGGCAGCCTCACCGATCGGCAGTGGCGCTACCTGAGCGGTCTGGGCGCCACCATCGGACTCGTTGACGACTTCGCCTACCCGGCCGGACAGCAGCAGTACACACCGACCACCGCGCTCTCCGTCGCCAACTTCCCCGGCCGCGTCCTGGTGGTCGACAGCGGGGTGAGCTACGCACCTATCCGCACCGCCTCCGCACCACGTCAGGCCTTCGCCGCCCAACTGCTCATGACCTACCTCGAGCAACCGAACAGCGACCGTGTCATCACCGTCGCCCTCCCACCGGACTGGCCGGCAGCGATGGAAGCCCAGCTCGCGCCCGTCCTCAACGCGTCCTGGTTGCGGCACACGAGCGTCGGTGGTGCCGTAGGAGCCGGGTCCGAGTCGCGTGGCGGGACACGGGTGGCCCTGACCCGGGCCCAGGTGCAGCGCAACAGGGACCTGCAGCGTGCCCTCACCCAGGAGACCATGCTGCTGCGCCTCGCCGGCGATCCGGCCTTCGCGGCGACCATCTCCGACGCCGTCGTCGGCGTGCTGTCCCGCTGGTGGACGGCTCGCCTCACGCCCGATGCGTATGCCTCGGATGTGACGACACAACTCGAGGCGCTCGCCGGCTCGGTGCGCGTGGTGACCCGCGGTGACATCGTCTTCGGCGGGCAGAAGGGCGATGTTCCGGTCACCATCGAGAACGGCCTGCCGGTTCCCGTCGACATCGGTGTCCGCGCCATGGGGCTGCCCACGGTACGCGTCACCCCGCGCCCGTACACCGCCATCCACCTCAACGCCGGCAAGCGCGTGAGCGTGGAGATCCCCACCCGGGTGACCGGTTCCGGCGACGCCTACCTGTCGCTCCAGGTGGTCGCGACCGACTCCCACACCGTCGGCATGCCGGTGCTCCTCACCGTGCGATCCGCCGCCTACGCGCGCGTCGCGAGCTACGTCGTGGCAGTCGCCTTCGCGGCCCTGATGCTCCTCATAGGCGCCAACACGGTCCGGCGCGTGCGCCACCGCAAGCTGGGCAAGGACGACGACGAATGAGCCTGCTGCGGTCGAGCGCCCTGATGGCTGGTGGCACCGCGGTGTCACGCGTCACCGGCATCCTGCGCGACATCGCAATGACCGCGGCCCTCGGCTTCTTCATCACCTCGGACGCGTACAGCCTGGGCAACACGCTTCCCAACATCATCGCCATCCTGGTGGCCGGGGGCGCGCTGAACGCTGTGTTCATCCCGCAGCTGGTCCGGCACATCAAGGATGACCTCGACGGCGGTTCGGCCTATGCCGATCGCCTGCTCACCGTCGTCACCATCTGGCTGGTGCTCGTCACCGCGCTCGCGGTGCTCTTCGCCCCCCAACTCGTCTCGATCTACGCGTCCAGTGACTACACCCCCGCCCACGCAGCACTGGCAACGGCGTTCGCGCGTTGGTGCCTTCCGCAGATCGTCTTCTACGGGCTGTTCACCATGTGGTCTCAGGTGCTCAATGCGCGCGGCCACTTCGCCATGCCCATGTTCACGCCGATCCTGAACAACATCGTGTCGATCGCGACCTTCCTGGTGTTCATCGGCATGACGACGCACGCGCAGGTGGTCAACGCGGACCTCAACTCCGCGCAGATCGCCGTCCTCGGAGCCGGCACCACACTGGGAGTCGTGGTGCAGGCAGTG
>DAHWFQ010000133.1:0-5538 GCA_027324895.1 Actinomycetota bacterium
AGCAGGTCGGTCATCGCGACACCGCGGCGGACCGGACTTCGAGCAGGCGCTGGAACCTGCCCCTCGGCAGTCGGCCCTGGCTGAAGAACGAGCCATCGACGAGCACGAGGGGGCTCATGGCGGCACGGTGCTGCTGCATGAGCTCGATGCCGGCTGGGTCGCGTGCGTCGATGGTGGTGATGCTCAGTGGGTACCGCGTGGCGAAGGCCGCGAGTGCGTCACTCGCGTCTGCACAGAAGTGGCAGCCCTCCGCCTCCACGACGGTCACCTGCGCGAGTGTGGTGGCGGAGGCGGGTGGGCTCTGGCGCAATCGGGGCTCCTCGGATTCGGCTCGATCATGACCTCGCCGGTCCTGCCAGCATCAGGAACTCCTGCGCTGTGTGCCCAGCATCCGTCAGGCAGCTAAGGATTCCGTGGCGCCCCGAAGAAGAAACGATGAAGGTTCACCGGCCTGGTCGCACGGGACCTGGCCGTGGCCTCAGCTTGAGGGTGTGCCCAGTCCGCCCGTGCACTCCCCACCGGGTTCGGGCGCCTTGGGGGAGTTCGCATAGCGGGTGATGAACTGCTCGAGGCGCGGATCCCGCACGCCAGTGAGCAGGACCTGAGCGCCCCAGGCGCTGGCCACCACCGGTGCCGGCAGTCCGGCGTAGGGGCTCGCCAGCACATATGCCTTCCCCGCGAGCTCTGATCTCAGGGTGGCCTTGTCGCTGGCCGACAGCGTGGGGCTGTACGTGATCCAGGCTGCGCCATGCTCGAGCGAGTGGACGCCGTTCTCGTTGCGGATCGCGCTGCCGTACCAGCCGCAGTTCTGCCAGATGGCTGAGTGCTTGCCACCGATCGGCGGCGTCTGCGCGTACTTGACGGTGCCGTCGACGTGGTCCTGAGCCAGACCGCTGTAGGTGCGCAGGCCCTTGATCGGGGCCGCGGCTGCACTGGACTGGCCGCGCAGTCCCAGCCAGGTGAGTCCACCGATGACGACGACGGCCGCCACCAGGCCACCGCCGAACTGGAGGTTCCGTCGCCGGCGCTCGAGCCGCTGTTGTTCCGAGCGCATCTGCGCTGCGATCTCCCGGGCGCTGCCTTTCGCGGCCATGTCCGTCCTTCGTGTGTCGGTGCGTCTGAATTCGCGGTCGGCGCGTTCGAGCGGCGCCGACCTGCAAGCGGAGTATCCGATGTGCGGTTCGCCGTGGCCGCTCGATTCCGATGAAGATTCGGTCAAGGAATCGAGGGGAGCAGCAGCCTCCGGTCGCTTGGGGGTCGCCATGCGTCGCCCACCCCTTGCAGGGCGTGCAGCGGAGGATCTCGATTGGCAACGGCGCCTGGAGCGGGTGACGGGAATCGAACCCGCGTGGCTAGCTTGGAAGGCTAGGGCTCTACCATTGAGCTACACCCGCGTGGCGGCTGGGCCGCGCATGCGCACACCCTATCCAGTGCCATATGGCAGGCGCGAACCACGAAGTCCCGGGGGTCGCCGTCCAACCTATAGGCTTCGCCGGTCAAACCGGGGCGTAGCGTAGTGGCTAGCGCGCGTGCTTTGGGAGCACGAGATCGGGAGTTCGAATCTCCCCGCCCCGACGCAGTACCCCGATGTTTTCAGGAGAGCCAAGAAATGCAGACGACCGTCGAGAACCTGTCCCCGACGAAGGTGAAGATGCTGGTGAACGTCCCGTTCGCCGACCTCGCTCACGGCTTCGAGCACGCGTATGCGGCAATCGGCAAGCAGGTGAACATCCCCGGCTTCCGCAAGGGCAAGGTGCCCACCTCCCTCATCGACCAGCGGGTCGGACGTGGTGCCGTGCTCGAAGAGGCCGTGAACCACTCGGTCCCGGAGTTGTACGAACAGGCCTGTGTCGAGTCCGACCTGTTCCCCGTGGGGCAGCCCACCATCGAGATCACGGAGATCGAGGACCGCGATCACATCGCGTTCACCGCTGAGGTCGAGATCCGCCCTGCCTTCGAGGTGCCGGCCTACCAGGACCTCAAGGTCGAGGTTGACGCCGTCCTCGTCGCGGGTCGCGACGTCGAGGAGCAGATCGACGCGCTGCGCAAGCGCTTCGCCACGCTCTCCAATGTGGAGCGCAGCGCCCGCAACGGTGACCTGCTGCTCGTCGACATCAAGGGAGAGGTCGACGGCGAGCCCGTCGAGGACCTTGCCGCACAGGCGCTCTCCTACGAACTCGGTACCGACGGCATGCTCCCGGGCTTCGACGCCGCAGTGCTCGGTGCCTCGGCCGGCGAGGAACGCTCATTCGTGTTCACGCCCGAGGCCGGCGAGCATGAGGGCAAGGGCATCCTCGTCACGGTGACGGTGCAGGCAGTGCGCGAGCGCGACCTTCCGGAACTGGACAACGAGTTCGCCATGATGGCCAGCGAGTTCGACACCGTCGAGCAGCTCGAGGCCGATGTCCGTCGTCGCCTCGAGCGCCTCAAGCGACTCGAGCAGGGCTACCAGGCCCGCGAGCGTGTGCAGAACGCCTTGCTCGACGCGATCGACATCCCCTTGCCCGAGGGTGTGCTGGCCGCCGAGTACGCCGAGCACTTCAACGATGGTCACGGCGACGCCGAGCACCAGGCGGAGTTCAAGGCCAGCCAGGCACGCAACCTCAAGGCGCAGTTCGTGTTCGACAAGATCGCCGAGGCCGAGCAACTCCAGGTGAACGACCAGGAGCTCTCCGCTTGGCTGGTCCAGCAGGCGCCCCGCTACGGCATGCAGCCCCAGCAGTTGGCGGACACGCTGGTGCAGAACGGTGGCGTGCAGATGGCCATCCAGGACATCCGCCGGGCCAAGGCCCTCGAGGTCGCACTCAAGGCCGCACAGGTCGTGGACACCAAGGGCCAGGTCGTGGACCTCGAGGCACTCGACGAGGACGTCGCCTCACTGGCCTAGGCAACGCAACAGCGCAACCGCGACGGCCCCGCTTCGGCGGGGCCGTCGCGGTTGTCACACGTGAAGACGCAGCTCCACGTGCAGCTCTGCACCGGTGCGCAGCGACTCCGCGCTGCGCACCGAGGCCCTGACGGGCAATGCATACCGGCCCTCGCGAGGGAACAGCGACGTCGACCACTCGGTGCTGCCGACCACCGCCGCCACGGGGATCACGCCCCAGCCGTAGGTCAGGATCCGGCGCACGTCGGAGACCATGGAACTCTCGCTCTCGGGCAGGTCGACGAAATGGAAGGGCGAGGGGCCCCGCCATTCGTACAGCACCCCGGTGAAGCGCAGGATCATGGCGGCATGCTACGGATTTCGCCCACGGCATAACCGTTGCCGTTGGCGGGCGGCCGTCCGCGGAATGAACGTGTCATCGCCCATCGTTAGGGTTGCTGTAACGCCATCGCACCGCGGTGGCAGATGAGAGGACACGAGATGTTCGACCCGAGCATGCGCGCACCGCAGGGCATGTCGTCCTTCGCGGACGCCGTCGACGAGCGCCTCCTGCGAGAGCGCATCATCTGGCTGGAGGGCGAGGTCCGTGACGACAACTCCAACCGCATCGTCAAGCAGTTGCAGGTGCTCTCCGCCGAGGATCCGGAGAAGGACATCACGATGTACATCAACTCACCGGGTGGCTCCGTGAGTGCGGGTATGGCCATCTACGACGCCATGCAGTTGATCCCCAATGATGTCGCCACCATCGCCATGGGCCTGGCTGCCTCGATGGGCCAGTTCCTGCTCTGTGCCGGCGCCAAGGGCAAGCGCTCCGCGACACCGAACACGCGCATCATGATGCACCAGCCGCTGGGCGGCATCGGTGGCACCGCATCCGACATCAAGATCCAGGCCGAGCAGATGATCATGCTCAAGAAGCGCCTGGCAGAGCTCATCGCGAAGCACTCGGGCCAGACCCTGGAGACCATCGAAGCCGACTCCGACCGCGACCGTTGGTTCGCGGCCGACGAAGCCGTCGCCTATGGCCTCATCGACCGCGTCATCACATCGGCGAAGTGAGGCTGCCATGACCGATTTCAACCGCATGTACGTTGACGCCGCAGTGCGTGGCGCCGGACCCTCGGCCCGCTACATCCTCCCTGAGTTCCGCGAGCGCACATCCTCCGGTGAGCGCGTGCACAATCCATACACCAAGCTCTTCGAGGAGCGCATCATCTTCCTCGGCGTGCAGATCGACGATGCATCCGCCGATGACGTCATGGCCCAGTTGCTCACGCTGGAGTCGCTGGACCCCGAGCGCGACATCCAGATCTACATCAACTCCCCGGGTGGCTCGTACACCGCCATGACCGCGATCTACGACACCATGCAGTTCGTGAAGCCGGACATCCAGACGGTGTGCCTCGGCCAGGCCGCATCGGCGGCTGCGGTGTTGCTCGCGGCCGGCTCGCCCGGCAAGCGCTACGCCCTCCCGCACGCGCGCATCCTCATCCACCAGCCGTACACGGAGGGTGGCGGCCAGGGTTCGGACATCGAGATCCAGGCCAATGAGATCCTGCGCATGCGCTTGGAGATGGAGGAGATCTTCTCCAAGCACACGGGTCGCACCGCTGAGCAGATCAGCAAGGACATCGAGCGCGACAAGATCCTCACCGCCGACATGGCGAAGGAATACGGCATCGTCGACCAGGTGATCCTGAGCCGGAAGAACTCGTAGCGCTGCTAGGGGCCACGTCCAAGCGGCGGTCGTCGGGAACGACGGCCGCCGCTTGTCGTCGCTGCTCCTAGCAGCGGCTCGGCGCCTGCATTACGCCGTGGGCGAAACGGCGCCGAACGCGCGACCGCCCTCCGAGTCAAGGTCGGACGGCCCACGTAGTCTGGAGCCCATGGCGCGCATTGGAGAGACCAGCGATCTGCTCAAGTGCTCGTTCTGCGGCAAGAGCCAGAAGCAGGTCAAGAAGCTCATCGCCGGTCCCGGCGTGTACATCTGCGACGAGTGCATCGAGCTCTGCCTCGAGATCATCGACGATGAGAAGCAGGCGGCCACCAGTGCAGAGCTGGACTCGCTGCCCAAGCCACGCGAGATCTTCGAGTTCCTGGACCAGTACGTCATCGGGCAGGACGCGGCCAAGAAGTCGCTCAGCGTGGCCGTGCACAATCACTACAAGCGTGTGCAGGCGGGCCCGGAGCACGGCGGAGTGGAGCTGTCCAAGCGCAACATCCTGCTGCTCGGTCCCACCGGCTCCGGCAAGACCCTGCTCGCCCAGACGCTCGCCCGCATGTTGAACGTCCCCTTTGCGATCGCCGACGCCACCGCGCTCACCGAGGCCGGCTATGTCGGCGAGGACGTCGAGAACATCCTGCTCAAGCTCATCCAGGCCGCTGACTATGACGTCAAGAAGGCCGAGATGGGCATCATCTACATCGATGAGATCGACAAGATCGCGCGCAAGAGCGAGAACCCGTCGATCACCCGCGATGTCTCCGGCGAAGGGGTGCAGCAGGCGCTCCTGAAGATCCTCGAGGGCACGCAGGCGAGCGTGCCACCACAGGGCGGGCGCAAGCACCCGCACCAGGAGTTCCTGCAGATCGACACCACGAACGTGCTCTTCATCGTCGGTGGAGCCTTCGCAGGGCTCGACCACGTC
>DAHWFQ010000035.1:0-4121 GCA_027324895.1 Actinomycetota bacterium
GCATCGCCTTCGGCGGCGGCTTCGAACTCGCACTGGCCTGCGATGTCGTCGTGGCCTCGGAGCACGCGCTGTTCGCACTTCCCGAGGCCGGCCTCGGCATCATCGCCGATGCCGGCGGGGTGCTGCGCCTACCCCGCGCCATCGGGCGCACACGCGCCGCGGAGATGCTCATGACGGGTCGTCGCATCGACGCCGCCACCGCACTCGCCTGGGGCGTCGTGAACGAGGTGGTCGCACCGCAGGCGCTGCTCGAGGCGGCACGCGCGATGGCGGGACGCATCTGCGCCTCCGCGCCGCTCTCCGTCGCTGCCATCCTCGAGGCGTGGGAGGAGACCGAGGGCATGGGGTTGGCCGCTGCCCTCGCTGCCATGCACGGTCCCGCCATGCCGATCCGGGCAGCGCTCGCCCACTCCGCAGATGCCCATGAGGGGATTGCCGCATTCCACGAGAAGCGGGCGCCCCGGTGGACGGGCCGGTGAAGGATCCACTGGCGGCCTTCTTCGCCCCCTCGACCATCGCCATCGTCGGCGCCAGCGATGACCCCGCCAAGTGGGGGCACATCATCGCCCGCCAGAGCCTGCGCCATCGGGGCCGCACCACCTTCTTCGTGAACTCACGGGCGGACACCGTCCTAGGCCTGCCCGTCCATCGATCGCTCACCGGGATCGGCCAGGCGATTGACCTGGCCATCGTGTCGGTGCCCGTGGGCGCCTTCCGGGCGGTGATCGACGACGCCGTGTCCGCGGGGGTGCGGGCGGTGCTCGCCATCACCGCCGGCTTCGCCGAACTGGGGCCCGAGGGCGAGGCCCTGCAACGCGAGTGCGCGACGGTCCTGCGCACGCACGGCGTCCGCATGATCGGGCCGAACTGCCTCGGGTTGGTCGACAACGGGAGCGGCGTGTACCTCGCCGCCAACGACTTCGCAGCCGGCTCGGTGGCCCTGCTCTCCCAGAGCGGCAACCTGGCGCTCGAACTCGATGTGATGCTGCGCCGGGCCGGGATGGGCTTCTCGCGCTTCATCTCCATCGGCAACCAGGCCGACGTGTCGCTCGTCGAGCTCATGGACTCCTGTGTCGCCGACCCGAACACCGCCATCCTCGCCCTCTACGTCGAGGACTTCCGCGATGGTCGGGCCTTCATCGAAGCGGCACAACGGGCGCGCGCGGCCGGGAAGCCGGTCATCGTGCTGGCCAGCGGCAACGGCCCCGCAGCGGCGCGCAGCGCCGGTTCCCACACCGGTGCCCTGAGCAGCAACGCGGAGGTCGTGGCCATGGCCTGCGCCACCGCCGGTGCGGTGAACGTGCACACGCCACGCCAGATGCTGGTGGCGCTGCAGTCGGTGGGCCGGGCGGCGCATCGCGTCCGCCGGGTCGGCATCGTCACCGACGGCGGTGGCCACGGGACCATCGCCGCCGGCCTGCTCGAGGATGCCGGATTCGCGCTGCCCACACCGGACAGCCGTCTGTCCGCGCTGCTTCGACGGAGGCTGTGGGCGCCGTCGTCGGTCACGAACCCCGTGGATCTCGCGGGCTACGGGGAGCAGGACCCGCGCAGCTACGCGGCAACCACCGCCCTGATGCTCGCCGATGCCACCTTCGACGCCGTGCTCATGACCGGCTACTTCGGTGGCTACTCGTCGCCCGTGCCCTTCGCCGCCGGGCTGGGGGAAGGAGAGGTGGCGGCGGCCCGGGCCATCGTCCGCGCCGTCCACAAGCAGCACAAGCCGGTCGTGGTGCATTCCATGGCCACTGAATCCACGGCACTCGACGTGCTGCGCGCGGCTGGTGTCCCCACCTTCGACGCCATCGAGGACGCGGTGGCCGCGCTCGGCCTGGCCGCCACCGAGCCGTCGGTGCCGCTGCTCCCCATCCCTGAGCCCGGCCCCCCCATTCCGACGGACTACCACTCGCTTCGCGAGGCCATGCGTGACGCCGGCCTTCCCTCCGGCCGCGTGATTCCCGTTGCGGACCAAGGGCAGATCGCGGCCGCCGTGGCCGTCCTCAAGGGGCCGTACGTGCTCAAGACTGCGGCGGCCCTGCACAAGAGCGACAGTGGCGGCGTGCGGTTGAACCTCGCCGATGAGGCGGCCCTGATGGCCGCGCATGCGGAGATGACGCTGGGGATCGGCGATCCGCACTGCACGGTCGAGTCGATGGTCGACCTGCGGGATGCCGTCGAACTGCTGGTTGGCGTGAAGTGGGATCCGCGCTTCGGGCCGGTCATGATGGTCGGCGCAGGGGGAGTGCTGGCGGAGGTGGCACACGACACTGCGCTCGCCTGCGCACCCGTGGATGCCGAGCAGGGCCTCGACCTCCTGCACTCGCTGGACCTGGCGCCACTGCTCGGCGGCTTCCGCGGCCGGCCGGCCATTGCCATCGAAGCGGCGGCGGACGTCATCGCCCGCCTGGGCGCCTTCGCCGCCGCGCACCCCGAGTGGTCGGAGTTCGAGGTCAACCCGCTTGTCGTGACACCGTTCGGCACGCACATCCTCGATGCGCGTGCGATCGACTAGTGCTGCGTCAGTGACGCCTCGTACTGCTTGAGCACGGCGCCGGCAGCGAAGTCCTGCTCCGCCAATGCGTGCATCACGCCGACCAGGCAGCGATCGCGCAGTCGCTCCAACTCGCGCACATCGGCACCGGCGGCCTGCGCATCGGATTGTTCGGCAATGCGGTCGATGAGGCCCTCGGTGAGTTCCGGTACGTCCATGAGATGCGTCCACGGCCACTGCAGCGCGGGTCCGAACTGCGACATGAAGTGGCGCATGCCGCCCTCGCCACCGGCGATGCGATACACGAGCATGGTGCCCATGGACGCCCAGCGCAGGCCGGCGCCGTAGCGGATGGCATCGTCCACCTCCTCGGTGGTGGCGATACCGTCGTTCACCAGCCACAGCGCCTCGCGCCAAAGCGCCTCGAGCAGCCGATCGGCAACGAATCCGTCGACCTCCTTGCGCACTCGCAGCACCTTCATGCCGAGGGATGCGTACGTCGCGGCGGCGGTGTCGAGGCCCGCGGAGCCGGTCGCGCTGCCACCGCACACCTCGACGAGCGGCAGCAGGTACACGGGGTTGAAGGGATGACCCACGACGAGTCGCTCGGGGTGCATCATGCGGGCCTGCAACTGCGTCGGCAGCAGTCCCGAGGTGGACGAGGCGATGACGACGTCGGGGCGGGCGTGGGCATCCACCTCGGCCAGCAGGGCCTGCTTGAGCTCGAGGCGCTCCGGTGCGCTCTCCTGCACGAAGTCCGCGTCGCGCACGGCGGTGGCCACATCACCCACGACCGTGATGCGTCCCTCGACGGGGAGGGCGACGCGCACGAGCGACGCGTAGGCGGCGCGCGCGTTGGCGAGCATCTCGTCGACCTTGCGTTGGGCCTCCGGATCGGGGTCGTAGAGCAGGACGTCCCAACCGTTGAGTGCGAAGCGCGCCGCCCAGCCGCCGCCGATCACGCCGCCGCCGAGCAGTCCCGCCCTAGGCATGCTTCACCAACTGCATCTTCTGCCGCACGTCCTCCGCTGTGAGGCGCTTGATGTTCTGCGCATCGAGCAGCTTGACCGCACGTTCGACCAACTGGGCGTTGCTCGCGAGCTCACCACGGCGCAGGTAGAGGTTGTCCTCCAGGCCCACGCGGATGTTGCCACCGAGCAGTGGTGCCAAGGCGGCGTAGGTGAGCTGGTAGCGACCGATGCTGAAGGCCGAGAACACCGAACCCTCGGGCAGGTTGCTCACCATGGCGGCCGCCGTGAGCAGGTCGTTGGGGGCGCCGTAGGGGATGCCCATGCACAGCTGCAGCATGGCCGGGTTGTCGATGAGCTCCTCCTTGATGAGCTCCTTCACGAGCACCAGGTCACCGCTGTCGAAGATCTCGACCTCGGGCTTGACGCCCAGCGCCTTGATGCCCGCAGCCATGGCCCTCACCATGCCCGGCGTGTTCACCATGATGTACTCGCCGCCGGCAGCGAAGTTCATCGTGCCCGCATCCAACGTGCAGATCTCGGGCCGCAGTTCCGCCACGTGCTCGAGGCGTTCCGTCGCGCCCGCCATGTCGGTCCCGACGGTGGGCGGAAGGGGCGTCTCGACCCCGTTGAGCACGAGGTCACCGCCCATGCCGGTGGTG
>DAHWFQ010000176.1:0-4533 GCA_027324895.1 Actinomycetota bacterium
ATGAGCGGGCCACCCTGCCTCATCGGGAACACGGCCTTGTCGATGGCCTGGGCGTGCTCCTGCTTGCACACGATAATGCCGCCTCGAGGACCGCGCAGGACCTTGTGCGTGGTGAAGGTGACGACGTCCGCGTAGGGCACCGGCGAGGGGATCGCCTTGCCCGCCACCAGACCGATGAAGTGCGCGGCGTCGACGACGAACTTCGCACCCACCTCATCGGCCACTTCACGGAAGGCCGCGAAGTCGATGAGCCGGGGGATGGCCGATCCGCCGGCGATGATCATCTTCGGCTTGTGCTCACGGGCCAGGTCGCGCATCTGGTCGTAGTCGATGTCCTCCGTGTCGCGGTTGACGCCGTAGTGCACGGCGTTGAACCACTTGCCGGAGAAGGACACCTTGGCACCATGCGTGAGATGGCCGCCCATGGGCAGGGCCATGGCGAGCACGGTGTCACCGGGCTGGAGGAAGGCGCCGTAGACCGCGATGTTCGCGGAGGCGCCTGAGTGCGGCTGCAGGTTGGCGTGGTCTGCGCCGAAGAGCGCCTTGGCGCGCTCGATTCCCAGGGTCTCCGCCTCGTCGACCACCTCGCAGCCACCGTAGTAGCGCTTGCCCGGATAGCCCTCGGCGTACTTGTTGCTCAGCGTCGAGCCCAGCGCCGCCAGCACTGCCGGCGAGGTCAGGTTCTCCGAGGCGATGAGCTGCAACCCGGTGCGCAGGCGGCCCAACTCCCGCAGGAGGATGTCGGCGAGTTGCGGATCGACGGCCTGCAGCGCGTCGAAATCCGGTCCCCAGAATGGCGTCGTGTTCATGCCCAGTCCTCCGCGGTCGGCGTGTCCGCCAAGCCTAGCGATCGCCTTTCTCGTTGCGGCGGTGGGATCGACTGCCATGCGGAGGGCTGCGCCGAGGACGAACCCTGTTCCACATAGTGAAACCCTTGTTCCATAAGTCCCGCCCCCATAGGGCCCGCGGACTAGCCGAGCTCGCTCACCAGCTCGCGCAGGTACTCACGGGGAAAGGCGCCCTCGCGGACGAGGCGTGCCCGATCGCCGGTCACCTCGACGATGCTCGAGACCTGCTCCGGAAGGACGGGACCGCCGTCCAGGTAGACGCTCACGACGCCGCCCAGCGCGAGCTCGACCGCCTCGATGGAACCATGGAGATCCTGGTCGGGCAGGTGCGATGGGACGCACGCGGTCGGCCCGATCGCGCGCACCACGTCGAGCGTCCAGGGGTGCAGGGGCATGCGCAGTGCGACCACTCCATCGGGGCTGCAGCGCCAGGGCAGCGAGGGCTGCGCGCGCGCCAGCAGGGTCAGGGGGCCGGGCCAGCAGTCGCGCATCAGGACGCGGGCCGCCGCCCCGCTCTCCCCCAGCAGGACCGCGACTCCGTCGACGGTCTCGGCGCGGGGCACGAGGACCGGCACGCTCATCGAGGGGCGTCCCTTGAGCGTGCTGATCCGCTCGATCCCGGTGTGTGAGAAGGCGTCGGTGATCAGCGCATAGGTGCCATCGACGTTGCAGGCCACGAGTTCACCGCGCCGGGCCGCCGAAACGGCGTGCACGATCCCGTCCGCACGTCGCTGCGGATCCCTACCGTCATAGCGCTCGGCCATGCATCACCGAGCGCGACGGACGGCTGTGGTGAACCGAGGACGGTCGGCGAGGTCGCGGTGATCGCGCACCTCGTCGAACTCCCCATGTGCGCGGATCAGGTCGGGCAGGCTGGACCCAACCACGCCAAGGGGCGAGGAGGTGCGCGCCGCAGCCTCCCCCTGCGCATCCGCGTGCTCGACGACGAGGAACCCACCGGCCCGCAGGACGATTGCCGCGGCGTCGAGCAGGCCGCGCACGACGTCGAAGCCATCGGCGCCACCGAAGAGCGCCTCGGGCGGATCGTGCTTGGTCACCTCGGGGTCCCGCGGCACCATCCCCTCCGGGATGTACGGCGGGTTGGACACCACCAGCGTCGCGGCATCCTCGAACCGGCGCATGAAGTCGAGGTCGCACACATCGCCGTCGAGCAGTTCCAGACGGTTGCCCCGCGCCTCGACCTAGTCCGCGTACTTCGTGGCGTTCCGCCGTCCCCAGGCCTGCGCCGCCGCGAACTTCTCGACGCCGACGACTTCGACCTGCTCCAGTTCGGTGGCGAGCGCGATGGCAAGGGGGGCCGCCCCCGAGCAGAGGTCGAGCAACAGCGGGCGGGCGGGGGCGTGCTCGCGCACCCAGCGGATGGCCGCCTCCGCCACCACCTCGGTCTCGGGCCGCGGCACCAGTGCGCCGGGGCCGATGGCCAACTCGAGGCGCCGGAAGGGCGCGCTCCCGGTCAGGTGCTGCAAGGGGACGCGAGCCTGGCGACCGGACAGCAGGCGCTCGTAGGCCATGCGCTGCTCGAAGTCGAGTTCGTCGATGAGCATGAGCCTCGCCCGCCGGATGCCCAGCGCATGGCACAGGAGCAGTTCCGCGTCCACGCGTGCGCTCTCGATGCCGGCCGCGGCCAGGCGCTGGGTGCCGTCGATCAGGGCCTGCCGGGTCGTCGTCATGCGCCCGCCTCCTGGAGCCGGGTCTCGCGATCGGCCGCCTGCAGGGCCTCGATCAGGGCGTCGAGATCGCCCTCGAGCACGCGGTCGAGGTTGTTCGCCTTGTAGTTCACACGATGGTCGGAGATGCGGTTCTCCGGGAAGTTGTAGGTGCGGATGCGCTCGCTCCGATCCACGGTGCGCACCTGCGCGCGCCGTGCCGTCGAGGCCTCCGCGTTGCGGGCCTCCTCCGCGGCCGCGATGAGTCGCGCACGCAGGATGCGCATGGCCGACTCCTTGTTCTGCAGCTGGGACTTCTCGTTCTGGCAGGAGACCACGATGCCCGTGGGGATATGGGTCAGGCGCACCGCGGAGTCAGTGGTGTTCACGGACTGGCCGCCGGGTCCGGAGGACCGGTAGACGTCGACGCGGATGTCGGCGTCGTTGAGTTCGATCTCCACATCCTCCGTCTCCGGGAAGACGAGCACACCCGCGGCGGAGGTGTGGATGCGACCCTGGGACTCGGTGACGGGGACGCGCTGTACGCGGTGCACACCGCCCTCGAACTTGAGGTTGGCGTAGGGCGCGGCGTCCGGTTCCATACTGCCCTTGGCCTTCACCGCCACGGCCACGTCCTTGTAGCCCCCGAGGTCCGACTCCTCCGCCCCCAGCAGCTCGATCCGCCAGCCTCGCTTCTCGGCCCAGCGCATGTACATGCGCAGGAGGTCTCCGGCGAACAGCGCCGACTCCTCGCCTCCCTCCCCGGCCTTGATCTCCAGGATGACATCGGACGCGTCCAAGGGGTCACGCGGGATGAGGAGCTCCTCGAGGCGGTTGGCCACGGCGGCCCGCTCAACCGACAGATCCTCGACCTCCTGGGCGAATGACGCGTCCTCGGCGGCCAACTCGGCGGCCGCCGTCTGGTCCTCGCCCAACTGCAGCCAGCGCTCGTAGGTGCTCACGATGGGGCGGAGCGCGGCATGGCGCTTCCCCAGCTTGCGGGCATTCGCCGGGTCGGCGTGTGTCGAGGGATCGGCCAGCCGCCCCTCGAGGTCGTGCAACTCGGCGGCCAGCGCCACGCACGCTTCAAACATCACAACTCCGGTCATCGATGGCTCGGGAAATGCAAAGAGGTGGGAGGGCACGAACGTGCCCAACCCACCTCTTGAAACTGGCTAGCGCTTGCCGAAGCGCTTCTCGAACTTGGCGACGCGGCCACCGGTGTCGAGGATCTTCTGCTTGCCGGTGTAGAAGGGGTGGCAGTTGCTGCACACCTCGGCGTGGATGGCGCCGCTCTTGGCGGTGGAACGGGTGACGAAGGTGTTCCCGCACGAGCAGGTCACCGTCGTCTCGTGGTACTTCGGGTGAATGTCAGCCTTCACGGCAGTCTCCTTGGATAGCGGCAGTGCCGACCGGGTCGGGCGGATTCCCGTGAACCGGTTGGGTCATTGTGCCAGAACTGCGCAGAACGTCCCAATTGCTCCAACGATCCGACATTCCCCGGAGCCCGCCACTCCGGGGTCGGGCCAGCGGCTGCGCGGCGCCTCAGACCGTCGGCAGCAGCCGCAGGTGGCCCCGGGTGCCCGGTCCGGCGGTAGCCGCGGCCTGGGCCGGTGCGGCGACTCCGCGCACCAGATCGGCGAGCGCGGCCAACTCGGAGGTGCTCGGCTTCAGGGCCTCGGCATCCGGCTGCAACCGCACCATGGCCCAGCCCCGCGGGGCGGTGAGTCGGCTGGCGTGCCGCTCACACAGGTCGTAGCAGTGCGGTTCCGCGAGGGTGGCGAGGGGGCCGAGGACCGCCGTGGAGTCGGCATAGACGTACGTGAGGGTGGCGATGGCGGCCTCACCGCACGAGGGCCGACTACAGGGACGCTGCCGAAGCATGGGTGGAACGCTATCGGGACCCTCCGACAGCATGTGGGAGGCGCGCGGCCGTCAGCGCGACACGTCGGGTGCGACCGGCGGCACGGTCACGTAGCCGCGGACACTGGTGAGCGGTTCCACACTCGAGGCGGTCA
>DAHWFQ010000199.1:0-7480 GCA_027324895.1 Actinomycetota bacterium
TGCCACCGTGCAAGGTCTAGCGCACTCACGTGCTCACCCTCCTGTGAGGTCAAGGTAGACGGCTCGAATGGTTTCACAGGGCGTTCGCGAATGGTGGCGAATGTGATGGAAACTCCGCGACGAGGGCTGTCGCCAGCCCCCGGATGGGGCCGAACGTCCTTGTCCGGCAACGCGTTTGCGGGAATCTCTGCCGCCTTCGGGACCAACGTCGGTCCACGGGTGCACGCCTTCCCGGGCCGAAGCGCGGGAGGGAGCCGGGCGCGGGAGAGTGCTTCAGGCCGTGAGTTCCGCGACGGCGGCCGCGAAGACACTGGTGTGCAGCGCGACGTCCGCCTCCGTGGTGTCCCGGCACATGAGTGCCATGTTGTGGAAGGGCGTGATGAGCACCCCGCGGTTGGACGCGTAGAGGTGGAAGAACTCCTCGAGTTCGGCGTCCGCAGCCGCGGCGGAGGCGGTGCCATTGCGCGGTGCCGGGGTGGTGAACCGGTACTCCGCCCGCGCCCCCAACTGGGTGCAGGTCCAAGGCAGGTCGTGGGCGGCGATGACGGCTTCCACGCCCTCGCGGAAGGCCGTGGCCAGCTCGATCATGCGCGGCCAGGTGTCGTCCGTGAGCACGTGCTTCAGGGTCGCGTGCATGGCCGCGACGGAGAGCGCGTTGCCGGCAAGGGTTCCGCCGACGCCGCCGACGTCGACGATGTCGGCATCGCCCGCCTCGGTGTGGCCCGTGACGAGTCGTGCCACCTGCTCGCTGATGCCGTAGGCGCCGGAGGGGATGCCACCGCCGATCGACTTCCCGATGACGAGGATGTCCGGGCGCAGTCCCCAGGCCTTCGTCGCGCCCCCGGGGCCGGTGGAGATGGTGTGCGTCTCGTCGATCATGAGCAGGGTGCCGGTTTCACGGCAGGCGCGCATCGCCTCGTCCCAGAACCCGGGCTGCGGCAGCACGATGCCGATGTTCGTCATCGCGGGCTCGGCGAGCACCGCGGCCACGTCCCCGTGTGCGAGTTCGCGGCGCAGCGCGTCCACGTCGTTGAACTCGACCACGCGTGTGGTCTCGTCCAGCGGCACGGGCGGAGCCACATTGCCGGGCCGGGAGACCGCGCGTCCATCGGGCCCGGGCACCGCGAAGGTCTCGTCAACTGATCCGTGGTAGCAGTAGGCGAACACCAGGAGCTTGCTGCGGCCCGTGGCCAGGCGTGCCAAGCGGATGGCCCACCGGTTGGCGTCGGTGGCGCTCAGCGTGAAGCTCCAAAGGGGGAGGCCGAAGCGCCGCTGCAGCTCGGCGCCCACCCATTCCGCCTCAGCGGTGGGCAGCATGGTGGTGATCCCGCCGAGTTGGTCGATGCGCATGATGACGTCCGTGACCGTCTCGGCCGGCGAGTGCCCGGCCATGGCCCCGGTGTCGCCCATGGCGAAGTCGACGTAGGTGTGGCCGTCGATGTCGCGGACGGTGTTCCCGGAGGCGCCTGCAAGGTACATGGGGAAGCCGCCGGCCCACTTGTTCATCCAGGTCATGGGTACCCGTCCGAAGAGATGTGCCGCGCGGGCGAACTCGGCCGCGCTCTGCGGGTTCAGCGACCCATGCAGGGCGCGTTCACGCTCGATGAGTGCGGTGAGGCGCGAGCGATCGAGGTTCGTCATGGCACCCATTCCACCGCCTCGGGCTCGCATCGTCATCCACGACACCGCCGCGCGCCGGATTCGTGGGTTGGCGGTTCCTGGCGCACGACGAGCGCCAACAGCGAGACGGCCCCCTCCCGGCGCTCCGGTGGAGCAGGGGCCGACTCGCAGCGCACATCCGCCGGGGTGACGCGGTCGGCCGCGGGAACGTGCGGCCTGGACTCTGGTAGCGGTGACCGGGCAGGCGAAGAATGCGCGGGAATGATCTTGTGCCGCTGATAGTTCAATGTTTAACTATCTCTGAAGTGAGGTTCCCATGCCAGCGACAACCGCCGACCCGATGGTGCTCCCGCGTCTGAGCACGCCGGAACGTCCACTGGTGCGCAAGGTGCTGAAGATCATCGATGCCCCACAGGCGCATGAGGGCGAGGGCTTCCCCGTCCGTCGGGCCTTCGCGGGGCTCACCATGGCCGACATCGATCCCTTCGTCCACATGGACCAGATGGGAGAGGTCGACTACGCCCCGGGCGAGCCCAAGGGCACGCCCTGGCACCCCCACCGCGGGTTCGAGACCTTCACCTACCTCATCGACGGGAACTTCCTGCACCAGGACTCGCAGGGCGGTGGTGGCACCATCCTCGAGGGTGGCACGCAGTACATGACCGCCGGAGGCGGCGTCCTGCACATCGAGACCCCACCCGAGGCGCTCGTCATGTCGGGCGGCCTGTTCCACGGTGTCCAGTTGTGGATCAACCTGCCCAAGGCGCAGAAGATGATCGACCCCCAGTACCAGGACCTCCAGGGCCAGGACTCCGCGATGGTCACGAGCGCTGACGGCGGGGCCATCGTGCGTGTGCTCGCCGGCGAGCTCGACGGCCACAAGGGGCCGGGCATCTCGCACACGCCGCTCGTCATCACGCACGTCACCCTCGCTCCCGGCGCCTCCATCGACATCCCCTGGCGCGAGGACTTCAACGCCCTCGCCTACGTCCTCGCCGGGCGTGGCACGGTGGGGCCGGAAGGGCATCCCGTGCGCACCGGACAGAACGTGGTGCTCGTCAATGGCAACGTGCTGCGCTTGACTGCCGGGCCATCGCAGGATGCACAGCACCCCAACCTGGAGATGTTCGTCATCGGCGGCGTGCCGCTGCGCGAACCGGTGATCCAGTACGGGCCCTTCGTGATGAGCACGCGCGAGGAGATCATCCAGGCCTTCGACGATTACCAGGCCGGCGCCTTCGGGCACATCCCGGTAAACGCCATCCAGCCCCACCGCGCGCGCTAGCTTCGAACACGGTTGTTCACGAATGGCCCGGATTCCGGGTTGAAAGTGAACAACCGTGCCGGGCACCATCGAGCAGGAAGGAGATGGGCATGCATCTCGTGGATTCCAAGGTCGTGCAGTTGGGTGCTGCGGGCACGCTGTCCGTGCAGCGGTCGATCCCGACGCGCGGTGCGCATCGCATCGGCGCCTGGGTCTTCGTCGACCACTACTCGGTCAACGACGCCGACGCGGCGTCCGCGATGAACGTCGGAACCCATCCGCACAGCGGCCTGCAGACGGCCAGCTGGGTCTTCTCCGGCACCATCGAGCACCGCGACAGCGGCGGTGTGCACGGCTTCATCAAGCCCGGAGAACTCAATCTCATGACGGCCGGCCGCGGTATCTCGCACTCCGAGTACTCATTGCCGGTCGACAGCGCCCTGCAGGGCGTCCAGTTGTGGATCGCCTTGCCCGAACACGCGCGCTTCGTCGAACCGACGTTCGCGCACTTCGTGCCGACGCCCGTCATGGGGAGTGGCTTCACGGCGCGCGTATTCCTCGGCTCGGCCTTCGGGTCGACCTCACCCGTCGTCACGCACACTCGCTTGCTGGGAGCGCAGATCGACATCGACGCCGGCGCGACGGTCGACGTCGCACTCGACGACGCCTTCGAGCACGGGCTGCTCGTGGACCGCGGCACGGTCTCGGTGGACGTCGGCGACTCGACCTTGCGTGCGGGGGAGGGACAGTTGCTCGTCATCCCGGTCGGAGCAGCCCTGGCCAAGGTGCAGACCGCGGACGGGGCCCGTCTCGTGCTGCTCGGTGGGGCGCCGTTCACGGAGCCGATCGTCATGTGGTGGAACCTCATCGGCAGGACCCATGACGAGATCATCGCGTGGCGGCAGCAATGGCTCGACGAGTTGGCGGGGACGGCGTCGACGCGCATGTTCGGCATCCCCGTCGACGACACCGGCGTCGCCGAGCCCGTGCCGGAGGCGCCGGCGCTCACGCTCAAGCCCCGCATCTGAACTGTCCGACGCCCCTCGCCGCCCGGTTGTTCACAAACCGCCCGCATTCCGGTCGAAATCTGCACAACCAAGGACTCGGCACCCGCGTTGTTCACAAATCGCCCGCATTCCGGTCGAAATCTGAACAACGCGGTTCCGCACAGGTCCGCAGGCGCCGGAATTCTCCCGCGCTGCCGGATGCCGGCTCCGCCGCGTCCGCCGCTCGCCCAGCATCCCGGCATGAAGAGCATCAACAACGACCTCGCCCGTCTCATCGAATGCCAGCATGGGCTGGTCAACATCCGACAGCTCGCGCAGGCCGGTCTCCGCGGCGATCAGGTGTCCAGGCGTGTGAACGCCGGCCATTGGGCGCGAGTGACGAGCGCAGTGGTGCGCGTATCGCTGCAGCCCGTTGATCGTCTGAGCGAGCTCTGGACCGCTGCGCTGCATTACGACGGAGCGCAACTCGCAGGCTCATCGGCACTCGAGGTACTCGGTCTACCGGCCCCCAAGGACAGCATCATCCATCTCGTCGGCACGCGAACCGGACGGGTGTCGCCACTGCCGCGCTGCATCATGCACACCCAGGTCCGCGCCGATGAGTCGCAGACGATGCCGGACCGCGCGGCCGTACTACCGGCCACGATGCAGGCCCTGAAGTGGGCTCGCACGGACGCACAGGCCGCGTTCCAGGCAATCTGGTCCATCCAACATCGGTTGATTGACCTCGAGGAACTGCAGATGCGCATCCACGCCCTGCCAGCTGGGCCGGGTACAGCGGCGGCCCGCCGTCGTGTCGCCTTGATCCTGCCCGGCACACACTCCATGCGCGAGTTGGAGTTCGCGAACGGATGCCGAGCGCGAGGTCTGCCGGAGCCGGTCCGCCAACGAGTTCGGCAGGACTCGGAGGGACGGCCGCGGTACACCGACGCCGAATTCAAGGTCGCTGGCCGGACCCTCATCGTCGAAGTCGATGGCATGCAGCACCTTGACGCCGTCGTCCGCATCGATGATGAATGGCGCGAGAACGAGTTCACCCTTCAAGGCGTACCGATGCTGCACATCTCCTCGCTTGCCCTGCGCGTCGACCCGGAGCGTGTCTATGCGCAGCTCCGACGCGCACTGCAGGCTATGCGTCGAGCAGCATGACCCCGTTGTTCACGAACGGCCCGCATTCCGGTCGATACGTGAACAACCAGCCAGAGCACGCCAGGGCTGTGCAGGATCGGACCGGATTGCGGGCGGTTTGTGAACAACCGCGAGATGGGCTGCGCCACTGCGCCACCGCGCCACCGCGCCACCCCCCCACAGCCACCCCGCCACAGCGCTATTTCGCGACTTCGGCGTAGTAGCACCAGAGATCGATGTCATCGAGCTTGAGTGCGGCGAAGCCCTTGAGCTCCAGCGCGGCGACCACCTGCGCGCGGTGCTCCGTCGCGTGGTGCGCGGCCTGGGCCAGGATCATGGAACGCGGATACGTGTAGTCCCCGTCGCCGAGGTCCTGCGTCAGCATCGCATCCTCGAGTGCCGCCTGCGCGGTCAACTGCGCGTCGATCTCCGCCAGGCCGCGAGCGAGCGCACGCACATCCTGCATCCCGACTGGCATGACCAAGGCCTCCCACGGACCGAGTTTCAGGCAGTAGCGGTACCAGTGCCCGGACTCCACGAGGTGGCCGAGGATGCGTCCGACCGTCCACTCAGGATCGACGACGTACGCCGTCAGCGCCGCATCCGGTAGCACCGCCACGGACGCGTACAACTTCCCATTGGCCCACGCCATGTGCCGCAGGCTCATGTGCATCGTGCTCGTCATACCGGTATCCCAGTGCACAGCAGGCGCACCGGCAATGGTGTGACCACACACGAACGCGCAGACCTGCGTTCGTGTCGACGCTTCGCCAGCGCCACGAAGGCGCGGCATCGCCGAGATGCACGCGTGGGACCCACCACGGAGCCCGTCCGCACATGGACGGCCGCGGAGCGGTTACGGGAGCTTGGAGACGTCGCGAACGGCGCCCGTGTCGGCGCTCGTCACCATGGCCGCGTACACCTTGAGGGCGGTCGACACCTCGCGCTCGCGGCCGACCGGCTTCCACGCATCCGCGCCCCGCGCCTCCATGGCCGCGCGACGACGCTCCAGTTCCGCGTCGGTCACGTCGAGTCGGATGGACCGCGCCGGGATGTCGATGACGATGATGTCGTCCTCCTCGATGAGCGCGATGGCACCACCCGAGGCCGCCTCAGGCGACACGTGACCGATGGACAGCCCCGAGGTGCCCCCGGAGAAGCGCCCGTCGGTGATGAGCGCACATGCCTTCCCGAGACCCTTGGCCTTGATGTACGAGGTCGGGTACAGCATCTCCTGCATGCCCGGCCCGCCGCGCGGACCCTCATAGCGGATGACCACGGCGTCGCCCGCCTTCACGCGGTTGTTCAGGATGGCCTCGACGGCCTCCTCCTGGCTCTTGAACACGCGTGCGGGACCGGAGAACCGGTGCAGGTCCTTGTCGACGCCCGCCGTCTTCACGATGCACCCATCCTGTGCGATGTTGCCGTACAGCACCGCCAGCCCACCGTCCTGGGAGAAGGCGTGCTCCTGATCGCGGATGACGCCCGTCGCGCGATCGTCATCGAGGCTGTCGTAACGCCGCTCCTGCGAGAACGCAACCTGGGTCGGGATGCCACCAGGTGCTGCACGGAAGAAGGTGCGAACGGACTCATCATCGGTGCTGACGATGTCCCACTGCTCGAGCGCCTCGCCCATGGAGGGCGCGTGCACCACAGGTAGGTCGGTGTGCAGCTTCCCGGCGCGCGCGAGTTCGCCGAGGATGCCCATGACGCCGCCTGCGCGGTGCACGTCCTCCATGTGCACCAACTGCGTCGAGGGAGCCACCTTGGAGAGGTGTGGCACGTTCCGGGAAAGGCGGTCGATGTCCTTCATGGTGAAGTCGACGCCGGCCTCCTGTGCAGCAGCCAGCAGGTGCAGCACGGTGTTGGTCGAGCCACCCATGGCGATGTCGAGCGACATCGCGTTCTCGAACGCAGCGAAGGTGGCCACTGAGCGCGGCAGCACCGAGGTGTCGCCGTTGTCGTAGTAGCGACGGGCGTTCTCGACGATGAGTCGGCCAGCGCGCAGGAACAACTGCTTGCGATCGGCGTGCGTTGCCAGCGTGGAACCGTTCCCGGGCAACGACAATCCGAGCGCTTCGGTGAGGCAGTTCATCGAGTTCGCAGTGAACATGCCCGAGCAGGAACCGCAGGTGGGGCAGGCGGTGCGCTCCATGGCGAGCACCTGCTCGTCGCTGTTCTTGTCGTCGGCCGCCTCCACCATGGCGTCCACGAGGTCGACCATGCGCGTGGTGTCACCCCACTGCACCTTGCCGGCCTCCATGGGACCACCGCTCACGAACACCGCGGGGATGTTGAGGCGCAGGGCGGCCATGAGCATGCCGGGCGTGATCTTGTCGCAGTTGGAGATGCACACCATGGCGTCGGCGGTGTGCGCGTTCACCATGTATTCGACGGAGTCGGCGATGAGGTCGCGGCTCGGCAGCGAGTAGAGCATGCCGCCGTGCCCCATGGCGATGCC
>DAHWFQ010000109.1:0-2513 GCA_027324895.1 Actinomycetota bacterium
GGCGCCAGCCGCGGGGGATGAAGGTGTTGCTGATGTCGGCCAGGGTGACGCCGGCGCCACAGGTGAGGAGGCCGTTGGATTCGTCGAAGGAGATGAACTGCGATAGGCCCTGCATGCGGATGACGCGTCCGCCGGGGTTCAGGCACACGTCACCGTAGCTGCGGCCCAGGCCGTACGCGATGCTCGTACGCGCGCCCTGCATGGCGGGGAGGACCTGGGACTGCTCGAAGACGTCGACGACATCGTGCTCGTCGTTGCTGAGCATCCCCCACGAGGAAATCTTCACGGCACCCATCCCAGCGTTGCGACGACGATGATCGCGACGAACGCAAGTGCCGCGATGAAGCTCGAGCGATCGGTGAGGGCGAAGATGACGGGGTCATCATGCATCTCACCGCGATTGGTCTTGAGCCAGATCCAACTCACCCAGTAGACGGCAACCGGCAGTACGGCCCACAGGATCTCGGGCTCCGCATAGAGCGCGTGTGAGCGATTGCTGTTGATGTACAAGGCCAGGACCACAGTTGCGGAGAAGCCGGCGGCCACGCCGAGCAGCTGCACGAGCATGGCGTCGGAGGTGCGGTACCCGCGCCCGGCGATCTGCAGTTTGGCGTCCACATCGCCGTCATCATCGGTGATCTCGGAGGTGAGTTCGGCGTAGCGCTTCACGAAGGCGAGTGACAGGAAGAGGAACACGGCGAAAGCCACGATCCAGTACGAGAGCGGGGTGTCGCTCGCTCGGCCGCCGGCGAAGATGCGGATCGTGTAGAGGGTGGCCAGGACGATGGCGTCGACGAGCACCAGGCGCTTGAGCCCGAAGGTGTAGGCGGTGGTGACGACGAGGTACACGCCGAGCCAGATGAGGAAGTGCAGGTTGATGAAGTAGCCGAGCACGGTCGCGACGACGAGGAGCAGTGGAGCGGCGACGTAGCCGGCTCGCACCGGGATGGCGCCCGATGCGAAGGGGCGGTTCCGCTTCGTTGGGTGCTGGCGGTCGTTCTCGAGGTCCATGATGTCGTTGGCGATGTACACGGCGGAGGCGAGCAACGAGAAGGCCAGGAAGCCGAGGGCGGCGTGCCAAATGGCGTGGAGGTCGGTGAACTGGTGGGCGGCCATGAGGGGCACGAAGAGGAGCACGTTCTTCGCCCACTGGTGCATGCGCAACATGCGCAGCCACGGAGATGGGGCGCTCGGCACGGCCTGCATATGGTGCCTTCCAACCCGGGGACGTTCTGCCGCAAGCGTACTTGCGAGGGTTGCGGACGAGCGCAGGTGAGCGGTTCCCCCGCGTAAGAAGCGCGTGCAGCATCAGCGCCTGAGCGCCGGCCCGCTTGCGGGTTACTTGGTGGGCGAGCAGGCGGCCACGGTGGTGAGGGCCATCGGCTCGGCCTTGCCGTAGAGCCAGCCCTGACCATGCGACCAGCCCTGGGCGCCCAGGATGTTCGCGACCTCCTGGCTTTCCACGCCCTCCGCCACGGTGTCGAGGTCGAGGCTCTTGGCGAGCGCCAGCAGGCCGTGGGCCAGGCGCGTGCTCGTCTCGTCGCCGGAGTGCATGCCCTTGGTGAAGGACATGTCGAGCTTGATGCCGTCGACGGGGAGTTCGCCGAGGTGCGTGAGCGAGGAGTAGCCGGTGCCGAAGTCGTCGAAGTACCACTGCGCGCCACCGATGCCGAGCCGGAGCATGGCGGCCCGGATGACATCGAGGTCGGTCGGCAGCGCGGTCTCGGTGACCTCGAGGTGCAGGCGCCGGAGGTCGACGCAGGAGGCGTCGATGAGCTCGCAGGCGCGTGTGATGAAATCAGCGCGCGTGAGCGAGGCGGGTGACACGTTCACGGAGACGAAGTGGTCCTCGGGGAGATCGGTGAGCAGCGCGAGCGACTGCCCGAGGACGAGGATGTCGATCTCCGTGATGAGCGATGCGACCTCGGCGACCGGGATGAATGCACTCGGCGACACGAAGAGGCCCTCACTCGTGATCCAGCGGCTCAGTGCCTCGTAGCCGACGACGCGGCCGTCGGTGAAGTCGACGATGGGCTGGTACCAGGCCCGGATCTCGTCGGTGGCAAGCGCGCGTCGCAGCGCCTCCTCGAGTTCCAGGCGCGCCATGGCCTCGCGCGCCAGGTCAGCCGCCGCGAACTCGACGCGATCGCCGCCATTGTCCTTGGCCCGGCGCACTGCGAGCGTGACGTTCTGCAGGACTTCCTCGGCGTTGGTGCTCGCGTCCGCGTACGCCACGCCGATGGAGACGGTGGGTTGGATGACGTGGTTCATGGCGAGCACCGGGTCGGCCACCGTGCGCCGCAGGGTGTGTGCGAATTCCGCGTGCTCGCCGAAGGCATCCATGTCCGGCAGCAGGGCCACGAAGGCAGCCCCGGCGATGCGCACGACGTTCGCGCTGTTGCCGACCAGTTCAATGACCCGGGCGGCGACGGCCTCGAGCACGAGGTCACCTGCGGCCAGGGAGAGGGCCTCGTTCACGCGGTCGAGGTCGTCGACGTCGACCCGGAGCACCA
>DAHWFQ010000025.1:0-5545 GCA_027324895.1 Actinomycetota bacterium
GCCTGGCGGTACTCGGCGAGCACCCGCTGCAGGTCATCGGGGTGGACCCGGCTCAGCCACTCACGTCCCAGCAGGGATGACGTCGGCAGGCCCCCCAGCATGTCGACCAGGGCTGGGCTCACGAAGTCCCAGGAGCCGTCGGCCGAGGTCTCGAAGGCCCCCACCGGGAGGAGCGACAGGGTGGTGCGCCGGGCTCGTTCGGACAGCTGCAGAGGGCTCACGTGGCTATCTCAGCCTGCCGTGAGGGACCAGGCAATGCCGTCGAGGATGTCGTGCTCGCTGATGAGGACCTCCTCGAAGCCACCGACCTCCATGACGCGCCGGAGGATGAGCGCTCCCGCGGGGATCACATCGACCCGACCGGGGTGCATGAAGGGCAGCGCGCTGCGCTCGGCCCCGGTCATGCGGAGGAAGGCCTCGGAGACCTCCTGCACCGACTGGCGGGTGAGCCGGGTGAGGTGGATGGCTTCGGCGTCGTATCGCGGCAGTTGCAGGGCCATGGCGGCCACGGTGGTCGCCGAGCCCGCCACCGCCACGAAGGTCCCGGCGCGCTCGATCGGCACCTCGGCGCGGGCCCGATCGATGGCCGCGTCGATGTCGCGGGTGGCGGCCTCGATGAGCGACGGCGAGGGACGCTCGGCCAGGCCGTGCCGCTCGGTCATGCGTACGCAGCCGATGTCGACGCTGCGCGCCTGCGCCGGCACCCGGTCACCGATGACGAACTCCGTGCTGCCGCCGCCGATGTCCACGACCAGGAAGGGCTGGGCCTCGCGTCCGATGAGCTCTCGGGTGGCGCCGGCGAACGACAGCCCCGCCTCCTCATCCCCACTGATCACCTCTGGTGCGACCTGGAAGCGCGCGCGCACGCCGTCGATGAAGACGTCGCGGTTCGCCGCGTCGCGGGAGGCGCTGGTGGCGACGAAGCGGATGCGCTCGACGCCCTGGGCCCGGCACTCCGTGGCGTACTCGTCGCAGACCGTGAACGTGCGCTCCAGGGCGTCCTCCGCGAACCTGCCCGTCGCATCGACGCCCTGGCCCAGGCGCACGATCCGCATCTCGCGACGGATCTCGTGCATGGTCCCTTCGATGATGTCCGCCAGCAGCAGGCGCAGGGAGTTGGTGCCACAGTCGATGGCGGCTACGCGCATCTCGATCCTCCGCTTGTTCGCTTCACGCCTCGTCCTGCAGGCAGGTCGTCGGTGACCACCATGGTCCGATCATGGCGAGCACCTCGTCGCCCAATGGGTTCACGCCCGGACCCGCCGCCAGGGCATGGCCGGCGAGCACGTGCAGGCACTTGACGCGGGTCGGCATGCCGCCGGCGGAGATGCCATCGATCTCCGCCACTGAGCCGAGCTGCTGGCGATCGGCGAGGTAGGCCTCATGCGCGCGCCGGTAGGACAGTGCCAGGGCGGGATCGGCATCAAGGCGCGCCTGCATCTCCGCCATCACGCCCGTGGCCTCGAGGGTGCCGATGGCCGATGCAGCCCGCGGACAGGTCAGGTAGTAGAGCGTCGGGAAGGGCGTGCCGTCGGGCAGTCGCGGCTCAGTGGCCACAACGCAGGGCCGGCCGCAGGCACAGCGCGCGGCGACCCTTGCGACACCACGCGCCTGGCGGCCCAATTGTCGTTGCAGGGTCTCAAGATCCCCCGCCGACACCGCGACCGTTGCCCCATCACTCACGGCCGCATCCTCCCAGAAGCGCCGGGTTCGCCCGACACCGGCGGCGCGCTGGGAACCTGCGCCAGCGCGGGCGCTGCTGCCAGTCAGGGCTGCGCGCGGGTGAGCCCCGGCGCGGCCGTCTGGCTGGCGGCCTTGATGCCACCCCACATGGCCGCGTACCAACTCTGCGAGCGCTGCGTTGCCACCACGCCCTTGTACAGCACGGGTGCGGTGTCGGCCTCGAGTACGACGTAGCCGACCTCGCCCGGCAGCACGAAGTGGAGGCGCTCACGCGCCTGCACCGCCACGAAGGCCGGGTCGTTCCAGCGTGCGATCTGCGCATTCATGGTCTGCAGTTCCGCGGTGGCGACGGCTTCCCGTTCGTGTAGGGCATTGATGCGGTTGCGTTGGGCCACCAGGTCGCGCAGGGGCAGGGCGACCGAGGCGACGACGAGCGCGATGGTCGCGGCGAGGATGGCGGCGCGCGGGGTGAGCGCGGATCGGCCCACCCGGCGCACGCGTGGGGAATCCGCGGCCGTCATGTGTGAATTGTGCCTTGGCCATGGGCTCATCCCGCGCAGCCGCGCCAGCGACCGGCCGAGCAACCCGCCCGGCGTCGCGGCCAGCGTCTTTACGGCAATTGCCGACCGCCGTGACCGCGATCGCGGCCGGCCCGGAGGGATAATTCGCGCGAGCATCCTTGGGGGGCTGCCATGCTCGGGGACCAGCGCAACCATCGCGCACTGCTCGAGCGCGGCTGGTTCGCGTTCGCCGTCGGCTGGGCCTGGACGGCGGGATTCCTGCTCAGCAAGCTCACGGACTTCGCGGGCACCGGCTATGCCGCCTTCACCATGTCCATGGGCGTGGTGGTGACGATCGCCCTGCGCTTCCCCAAGCGGGGGCCCGAGATCGTCGGCGGCGTGCTGTTGAGCAACGTCATCATGTCGCTCGTCATCAGTCGGCCCCTGCGCTCCCCGGTCATCGCGGGCTTCATCAACGGCGGCGAGGCCCTGCTCATCGCCCACTTGCTGCGTCGCTTCGCCAGCTCCCGCTTCGAACGGGCGACCAACGCGGTTGTCCTGGCGGCGGCAGCGGTGGTCGGAGCGGCCGCGGCTGCCACCGTCGCGACGCTCATCCTGGGTCCGCTCGAGGGGCGCAACCTGGTGGCCATGTGGTGCAGTTGGCTGTCCGCGGACGTGCTGGGCGTGATCCTGGTGGTTCCCGTGCTCGAGGGCGTCTCGCTCAAGCGGCCACCCACTCCGCAGTTCCTCACCCTGCTCGGCGCGGTGCTCCTCGCCGGTGCCCTCGGTCGCATCGCGGTCCCCATCGCATCCGGCGAGTTCGGGAATGCGAATGTCTTCCTCGAGTTCCTCCCCTGGTACGGCCTGGTGATGCTCGCCATGCTGGCCGGCGTCGAGTTCGGCGCCATGGGCCTGGGCCTCACCCAGTTGCCGGCGGCGCTCGCCATCTTCGCGACCCATCCGGCGACGGACATCACCGCCTGGCTGGAACGGGTCGCCCTCACCACCATCCTCAGCGTCTCCATGCAGGCAGCGGTGCTCGCCATCCGTCGGCAGGTCCTGCAGCGCGAGGCGTCACAGGAGGTGACGCGCACCCTCTTCGAGCTCTCACCCGAGCCGTCTGCCCAGGTCCACGTCGACTCGGGTTCGGGCCGCATCGAGATGCGCCTCACCCAGGCCAACAAGGCGATGCGGGAACTGCTCGGCTCGTCGGCCGATGACTGGCGCGGCGCCGACCTGGCGTCGTTCATCCAGGAGGACGACGTCGCCGCGGTGCAGGAGGCCCTGAAGCGCAAGGGTGGGACCAGCATCGAGGTCCGACTGTGCAAGCGCGGGCGCCGCACCGAGCGCATCTGCCGTCTCAGTGCCACCACGGCTCATGCCGCCGAGAGCGGGGAGTCCGCCGTGATCGTGGTGCTCACGGATGTCACCGAGCACCGGCGCGCCGTGGACCGGCTCGAGCTGCAGGCGAGGCGTGATGCGCTCACCGGCCTGCTGAACCGACGGGCATTCCTCGAGGAGTTGCAGCGGCTGTTGCGCTCCCCGGGCCGTGAGCAGTTCGGGCTGGTGTTCGTCGACGTCGACAACCTCAAGACCATCAACGACGAACGGGGCCATCGGGCCGGTGACCTGGCGCTGCGGGCCACTGCGATGCGCATCGAGCGCACGTTGCGGGTCGGCGACATCGCGGGCCGCTACGGCGGTGACGAGTTCCTGGTCGCGGTGCAGGTGAGCGACACCGCCGCCCTGGAGGCATTGCGCGAACGCATCGACCTCACCCTGTCGACACCGCTCGTCTCCGACGCCATCGACGTGGCGATGAGCTGCAGCGTCGGATCGGCCATGGCACTGGCAGATGACGATCTGGAGCAGCTCCTGCAACGCGCGGATGCCGATATGTACGCCCGCAAGGCCGCACGCAAGGACGTCCGCCGCTCAGCCGATTGAGCGCGTAGCGAATGTGCGAAGGCGCGCCAACCCGGGTGGGTTGGCGCGCCTTCGGGTGTGTCGAGGTCAGGCCTTGAAGCGGGGGAAGGCGAGGGCGCCCAGGTAGATGGCGGCGTCGTCGAGTTCCTCCTCGATGCGCAGCAACTGGTTGTACTTCGCCACGCGCTCGGTGCGAGCGGGGGCGCCGGTCTTGATCTGGCCGCAGTCACACGCGACGGCGAGGTCGGCGATCGTGGTGTCCTCGGTCTCACCGGAGCGGTGCGACATCATGGTGCGGTAACCCGCGCGATGCGCCATGGCGACGGCGTCGAGGGTCTCGGTGAGCGTGCCGATCTGGTTCACCTTGACCAGCAGTGCGTTGGCCTGGCCACCGGCGATGCCGCGGGCAAGGCGCTCGGGGTTGGTGACGAAGAGGTCGTCGCCCACGAGCTGGATCTTGTGGCCCAGTTCGTCGGTGATGGTCTTCCAGCCGGACCAGTCGTCCTCATCCAGCGGATCCTCGATGGAGACGATGGGGAAGTCGGCGACGAGCTGCTTGTAGTAGGCCGTCATCTCGTCGGCGCTCTTCTTGCCACCCTCGAAGGAGTAGGCGCCGTCATGGTGGAACTCGGTGGCAGCCACATCAAGCGCGAGCGCGACGTCAACACCCAGCTGGTAGCCGGCCTTCTCGATGGCCTCGGCGATGTACTCCAGCGCTGCCCGGTTGGTCGGCAGGGAGGGGGCAAAGCCACCCTCGTCGCCGAGGCCGGTGGCGAAGCCGGCCTTCTTGAGCACGGACTTCAGCGAGTGGTAGCACTCGGCACCGGTGCGCAGCGCCTCACGGAAGGTGGGGGCACCGATGGGGGCGATCATGAACTCCTGGATGTCGACGCCGCCGTCAGCGTGTGCGCCACCGTTGAGGATGTTCATCATGGGCACGGGCAGGGTGTGGGCGTTGGGGCCACCGACGTAACGGAACAGCGGCAGGCCGGCGCTGTCGGCAGCGGCCTTGGCCACGGCCAGCGAGACGCCGAGAATTGCGTTGGCGCCCAGACGCGACTTGTTGGGCGTGCCGTCGAGATCGATCATTGCCTGATCGATGAGGCGCTGCTCCGAGGCGTCGAAACCGATGACCTCAGGCGCGATCTCCTCCTCCACCGCGGCCACGGCGAGCTCCACGCCCTTGCCGAGGTAGCGGTCGCCGCCATCGCGACGCTCGGAGGCTTCGAATGCTCCGGTGGATGCACCGGAGGGGACGGCAGCACGTGCAACGGTGTCGTCGGAAAGGGCGATCTCGACCTCGACCGTGGGGTTGCCACGGGAGTCGAGGATCTCGCGGGCGAGCAGGGCCTCAATGGTTGCCACAGGTTCTCCAGTTCAGATGGCTCGCGCAGCCGCGAGCGGTTGTCGATGCACGACGAACGGAGTCTACCGGT
>DAHWFQ010000028.1:0-6969 GCA_027324895.1 Actinomycetota bacterium
AAGGGTGTCAGCCGCCATGACGGTGACGATCCCTACCTCGTCGTCGCTGCGGACAAGGGCACCGCGACCTTCTCGGATCTGGCGAATTCGGTCGCACGCGAGTACGGCTTCTGGCTCGACGACGCCTTCGCCTCCGGAGGCTCCATCGGCTACGACCACAAGGCGATGGGCATCACGGCGCGTGGCGCGTGGGAGGCCGTGAAGCGGCACTTCCGTGAACTCGGCATCGACACCCAGGCGCAGGCGTTCACCGCAGTCGGCATCGGCGACATGAGTGGGGACGTGTTCGGCAACGGCATGCTGCTGTCCCCCCATATGCGCCTGGTTGCGGCGTTCGACCATCGCGACATCTTCATCGACCCCAATCCGGACGCCGCAGCGAGCCTGGAGGAGCGGCGGCGCCTGTTCGCCCTGCCGCGTTCCAGTTGGGCCGATTACGACGTCGCGCGCATCTCACAGGGCGGCGGCGTGTACTCACGCTCGCTCAAGTCGATCGAAGTCACCGCAGAGGCCCGGGCCGCACTCGGGATCAGCGACGATCGTGCCGCGCTCTCGCCGGCGGAACTCATCGCGGCCATCCTGCGGGCACCCGTCGATCTGCTCTGGAACGGTGGCATCGGCACCTACGTGAAGGCCCGTTCCCAGTCCCACGCGGACGTCGGGGACAAGGCCAACGACTACATCCGCGTGAACGGTGACGAACTGCGCTGCCGGGTCGTCGGCGAGGGCGGCAACCTGGGCTGCACGCAGCTGGGCCGCATCGAAGCCGCACGGGCCGGAGTGCGCATCAACACGGACGCCATCGACAACTCCGCGGGCGTCGACACCTCGGACCACGAGGTCAACATCAAGATCCTCCTGCAGCCACTGCTCGCGTCGAGTCAGTTGACCATGGACGAGCGCGTCGCCCTGCTCGCCTCCATGACCGACGAGGTCGCAGCGCATGTGATCGCGGACAACTACGGGCAGAACGTCATGCTCGGCCTCGCGCGCACCGAGGCCGCGCGCATGGTGAGTGTGGATCGACGGATGATCGCCGAACTCGAGCGGTCGGGGCTGCTCGACCGCGCACTCGAGTACCTGCCCGCTGACGCTGAACTCGGTGCCCGGGCGGCCCTCCAGCAGGGCCTGCTCTCGCCGGAGTTCTGCGTGCTCCTCGCCTACTCGAAGATCTCCTTGGTGCATGCACTGGCGGAGGGCGGGTTGGCCGACGATCCGTGGTTCGCCGTCATGCTGCGCCGCTACTTCCCGCACACGCTCGTCGAGCGATACCCGGACCTGCTTGACCGCCACCCCCTACGGGCGCAGATCATCAACACCGTCACCTCGAACACCGTCCTCAGCATCGGTGGCATCAACTTCGTGTTCCGCGCCATGGAGGAGACGAACTCCTCTGCGGTCGAGGTCGTGAAGGCAGCCACCGTCGCCATCGAGGTGTTCGGACTGCAGGCGGTCTGGGATCAGGTGAACGCGTTGGACAACCGCGTCCCGACTGTCGAGCAGGACCGCATGCAACTCGAGATGCGGCGTCTGCTCGACCGCGCGACCCGCTGGCTGCTGCAGCGCCACGGTGCGGGCCTCGATGTGACCCGTCTCATCGGCCGTCTGCAGCCGCTGGTGGAGCGGTGGTCGCCGTCGGTGCCCGATTACATCCTCGGGGTGGAGCGCGCCAACCTGGAGTTGCTGCGGGACGAGCACGTCCGCGCGGGAGTACCGGCGGACATCGCCGGCACGGTGGTGGCGCTCCTCGACTCCTTCGCGCTCCTCGACGTGTTCGACATCGCGGACACCTGTGGCGAGTCGCCGGAGACGATCCTCCCCTTGTACTACGAGTTCTCCCAGCGCTACGAGGTGGACCCGGCGCTCACGCGCATCACGCGATTGCGGCGGGACAGCCGTTGGGACACCCTGGCGCGCCTGGCATTGCGGAGCGACCTCTACGCGGCAACGGCTTCCATCGTCGGACGCATCGCGGCGTCCAGTGATGTGGGCCTGCCCGCACCGCAGCGCGTGGATGCCTGGGAGTCGTCGAACCGGGGCGCGGTGGCACGCGCGAAGGCCACGCTCGCGGAGATCGGCGCGCTCGACGAGCCGACGCTCGCCTCCATGTCCGTGCTCCTCCGGGTGATGCGCAACCTGGCGGCGTGAGGGCCGGCTGTCCGGCTACTGCAGCGTGAACTGCGGGTGTGCGTGCGAGGTCTCGGCGATGCCCGAGGAGTAGCGCTCCTCGTAGCGACCGGTGCGCCAGATGAGGATGGACAGGATCCATGCGCCGATGAAGGAACCGACGATCCAATAGCCGACGGAGTTCAGGTTCACCTGGGCGATCGCGCCGAGGAGCGGCACGTTGGTGATGTCGGTCCGTTCGGAGATGACCTGCACCAGCTCGATGGTGCCGATGACCAGGGCCACGAAGATGGAGAGCCCGGTGGTGGTGAGGTTGTAGTAGATCTTGCGCAGCGGAGAGGTGAAGGCCCAGGAGTAGGCCTTGGTCATGAAGATGCCGTCCAGTGAGTCCATGAGGGACATGCCGGCGGCGAAGATCAGGGGCAGGGCGATGATGGCGAGCGGGGGCAGGCTGCCACCGACGGTGCCGACCGCAGCCGTGGCCGAGAGGCCGAGGAGCGCCACCTCGGTCGCGGTGTCGAAGCCCAGGCCGAACAGCACGCCCACCGGGTAGAGCTGCCAGGAGCGGTTGAAGCCGTTCTTGAAGAGGCCGCGGAACACGCGCTTGAGCAGGCCTCGCTCGTTCAGCAGTTGCGTGAGGTGCTCATGGGAGAACTGCCCGGACTTCGCCTGTCGCCACACCCTCCAGATGCCCACCAGGATGAACAGGTTGAGGATGCCGACGAGGTACAGGAAGAACGCCGAGACGGAGGCACCGATGACGCCGCCGGTCTGCGCGTAGCTGTGCTGGAACTTGACGGCCTGACGGGCCGCTAAGGCCACGAAGACCGACATGGCGAGCACGATCGTGGAGTGCCCGAGGGAGAAGAAGAGGCCGACTGCCAACGGCTTCTTGCGCATGGCGAGCATGAGTCGGGTGCTGTCGTCGACTGCGGAGATGTGGTCGGCGTCGAAGGCATGGCGCAGGCCGAAGGAGTAGGCGAGCGCGCCCGCACCGGCGTAGACCAGACCGCCCTTGCCGTCGACGAGTGAGTGGTACCGGGGCTGGCCGTTGAAGTAGATGAACAGGCCCCAGCCGACGATGTGGAGCATGGCCACGGTGGCCACGATGCCGGCAAGCGTGGGGATCTCGTCTCGCGAGAAGCGCAGGTGCTGCCGGATCATGGGGCGACGCTATTGCAAACAGTTCGCAATAGCCAAAGGGCCCGGCCCGCCCCCGTGGAGCGAGCGGGGCAGCGGGCTTGCGGCGACAACACCATGAGGCTGCAACGCCCACCCCCCGGCGAATTGTTCCCCCGTGGCCGACGGGCGGATTCCCCGAGCCCGGTGCGACGCTGCAGCGCCCGGGCGTGGTTGTGGGGCGTCGCACCGGGGAGATGGTGGTGCGGTGCGACGCTGCAGCGCCCGGGCGTGGTTGTGGGGCGTCGCATCGGGGAGATGGTGGTGCGGTGCGACGGTCGGCGCGGGACTACTCGGCGAACTGGCTCTCGTAGAGATGCTTGTAGAAGCCTCCGGACTGCATCAGCTTTTCGTGCGAACCCTGCTCGATGATCCGCCCATGGTCCATGACGAGGATGGTGTCGGCGTTGCGGATGGTCGAGAGCCGGTGTGCGATCACGAATCCGGTTCGGCCGTGGCGTAGTCGGTTCATGGCCTCCTGGATGAGGACCTCGGTGCGGGTGTCGACGTTGGAGGTGGCCTCATCGAGGATGAGCACCGACGGATCCGAGAGGAAGGCGCGGGCGATGGTGAGCAACTGGCGCTCTCCGACTGAGATGTTCGTGGCATCGTCGTCGAGGATGGTGTCGTACCCGTTCGGCAGTGTGCGGATGAAGTGGTCCGCGTGCGCCTCCTTGGCGGCGGCCACGATCTCGGTCTCGCTGGCCTGCTCACGTCCGTAGGCGATGTTCTCGCGGATGGTGCCGTGGAACAGCCAGGTGTCCTGCAGCACCATGCCGAACTCGGAGCGCAGGTCCTCGCGTGCGATGTCGCGCGTGTCCACGCCGTCGAGCGTGATGCGACCGGCGTCGATCTCGTAGAAGCGCATGAGGAGGTTCACGATCGTCGTCTTGCCGGCACCGGTGGGGCCGACGATGGCCACAGTCTGGCCGGGCATGACGTGCACGTTGACGTCCTCGATGAGCGGGGTCTCCGGCACGTAGCGGAAGTCCACATGCTCCAGCGTGACCTCGCCGCGCGGATTGCTGATGACCTGCTTGGAACCGCGCGGCTCCGCGGCGTCCTCTAGGGCGTCCAGCACTTCGAACACACGCTCCGCCGAGGCCAGGCCCGACTGCAGCTGATTCGCCTGTGCCGCGATCTGGCCGAGCGGCATGGTGAATTGGCGCGAGTACTGGATGAACGCCTGCACCTGGCCCAGGGCGAGCTGACCGGACGCGACACGGATGCCACCGAGCACGGCGATCACCACGTAGTTCAGGTTCGAGAGCACGTTCATCATCGGCATGATGATGCTGCTCAGGAACTGGGCGCGGAAGCTGGCCTCGTAGAGGGCATCGTTGAACTCGTCGAAGTCGGCGATGGCTCGTTCGCGTCGGTTGTAGGCGAGCACCACCGAGTGACCGGTGTGCATCTCCTCGACGTGCCCATTCACCTTGCCCATCTCACGCCATTGGGTCGCGAAGTGGACCTGCGAGCGCTTGGCGATACGCGTCGTCATGAAGATGGACAGCGGCACGATGAGCAGCGACACCAGGGCCAACTGCCATGACAGGAAGAACATGACGATGAGCGTGCCGATCACCTGCAGCAGTGACGAGAGCAGTTGGCTCAGGCCCTGCTGCAGGGTGTTGCCGATGTTGTCGATGTCATTGGTGACGCGGCTCAGGAGGTCACCACGTGACTGGCCGTCGACGTACTTCAGCGGCACCCGGGACAACTTGGTCTCGACGTCCCGACGCAGTTCGAACACCGCGCGCTGGGCGACGCCGGCCATGAGGTAGCCCTGGATCCAGAGCAGCAGGGAGCCGATGATGTAGAGCGCCACCACCAGCATGACGAGTGACCCCACCGCACCGAAGTCCACGGCGGTCTTGGGCACGACGTGCATGCCCTGGATCATCGAGGCGAAGCGATCCTGGCCGGCCTTGCGCAGCTCGGCCGCAATGGTCGCGGTCGATGTTCCGAGGGGCACGCCCCTCGCGTGCAGCTTCATACCCATGAGGTCGGCGAAGACGCGGGTGGTCGCGTCACCGAGCAGCTTGGGACCGAGCAATCCGGCGGCCGTCGCCAAGGTCGTCAGGGTGAGGACCACGTAGAGGATGCGCCGTTGGGTGTCGAGGCGCTGCAGGAGTCGCTTCGCGGCCAGTTTGGCGTTGGTGGCGGAACCACCACCGCCGCGCATCATGCCGCCCATCGGTCCATGCCCGCCGGGGCCCGGTCCACGCATGGGGCCCGGGCCGCGCATCATGGGTGCCTCGCTGCGCTGCGTGCTCATGCGTTGACCCCCATCTGCGAGCCCACGATCTCCCGGTAGGCGCCGCAGCGCTCGAGCAACTCGTCATGCGTGCCGACCCCGGCGATGAGGCCCTCCTCGAGCACGATGATGCGGTCCGCGTGCAGCACCGTGCTGATGCGCTGGGCCACCACGATCACCGTGCTGCCCACCATCTCCCGTTGCAGCGAGAGGCGCAGACGGGCGTCGGTGGCGGCGTCGAGGGCGCTGAAGGAGTCGTCGAGGATGTAGATCTCCGGCTTCAGGGCGACGGCTCGGGCGATCGCCATGCGTTGCTTCTGCCCGCCTGAGAGGTTCTGCCCGCCCTGTGCGATCTCGTAGTCGAGGCCCCCCTCGAGTTCGCGCACGAACTCCTCGGCCTGCGCGATCCGGAGCGCCCGCCAGACCTCCTCGTCGCTGATCTGCTGGGCTCCGAAGCGCACGTTGTCACGCACCGTGCCGCCGAACAGGTAGGCGCGCTGCGGCACGATGCCGAGGCACCGGTAGAGCTCATGCCGGTTCTGGTCGCGGACGTCGACACCGCCCACGAGCACGCTCCCCTCACTCGCGTCATGGAAGCGTGCGAGCAGGTTGATGAGGGTGCTCTTGCCGGAACCGGTTCCACCGACGATGGCGGTGAACTGCCCGGGCTCGACCCGGAAGTCCAGACCGCGCAGCACCGGCTCCTCGGCCCCCGGGTAGCGGAAGGTCACGCCCCGGAACTCCACCGAGCCCGGCTCCGACTGCGGCTTGGCGGTGTCGGGATCGAGGATGGTGGGCTCGACCCCGAGCACCTCCTTGATGCGCTCCGCGCTGGCCGCGGCGCGGGGGACCAGCATGGCGGCCATCGTCGACATCATGACGGAGATGAGGATCTGCATGATGTAGCTGAGGAATGCGGAGATGTCGCCGATCTGCATGTCTCCGGTCGACACCAGATGGGCGCCGAACCAGACGACCCCGATGGTGGAGAAGTTCATGATGAGCATCAACGCCGGCATGGCCATGGCGAAGATGCGGTTGATGCGCAGCGAGGTGTCGCGCAACTGGCCGTTGGCTACCGCGAAGCGCGCCTGCTCGAAGTCGTCCCGCACGAAGGCGCGGATGACGCGCATGCCGGTGATCTGCTCGCGCAGGATGCCGTTGATGCGGTCGATGCGCTTCTGGATGAGCCGGAACTGCGGGATCGCGAGCGCCATCATGGTGCCGCTGACGGCAGCCATCGCCGGGACCGCGATGACGATGAGGATGGACATGCGCACGTTGTGGCGCAGCGCCATCACCACGCCGCCGATCATCGACAGCGGCGCCATCAACAGCATGGAGAGGCCCATGGTGACGAGCACCTGGACCTGCTGGATGTCATTCGTGTTGCGCGTGATGAGCGA
>DAHWFQ010000032.1:0-13006 GCA_027324895.1 Actinomycetota bacterium
CCTCCCCGAGGTCGTGGAGGTCACCGATGCCCCACGAGCTGCGCGAGCGAGTGGCGTAGAGCTGGGTCATGAGGCCCCATTCGCGCCTGCCCTCCATGGATGCGGGCAGCCCGAGGTAGGCGGGTGTGACGACGAAGACGCCCTGCTGCTTCAGCACCAGCTTGCCGGGGCCGCCGTCGCTGCGGGCGTGCAACTGATGCCACCCGAGGGGCAGGTCGGCGTCGGCCTCGAAGGCCGCCTCGCCCACCAGCACCGCGTCGATGGAGCGCGGCTCCACCACGTGTGTCACCTGGTGGAGCGGCACCCGGCCACCCGTCTCCAATTCGAGCCAGACCTCGACCGGCTGACCGTGCGGGATGTGCACCAGGACCTGCTTGGGGGTGCCCTGGGTGGCCACCACCGTATGCGGCACCATGCGCCGCCAGGGCCCGTTCCGGATACGGTCCCAGCCCTCGGCGCGTCCCTCGGCGGTGCCCGCGTCCACACCCATGGCCGCCAGCACGGCGACCACGGTCGAGCCGGGGACGACCTTGCGCTGCCCCTGTTGGTCGAAGTACTCGGTGGCGATCCCGAAGGCGTGCCCGAGAGCCGCCACCTCCTCCGCCGCCTGCACCACTTCCACGTCCGACATGCCGCCACCTCCGTTGGGGCAAGCCCACCACACGCAGGGGCACCGTGGAAATGGACCCGCCGGTTCCAACCTTCTCGGCTCACCACCGCTGATGCATGCGGGAGCGGTGCCCCCACCGCTCATGCATGCATTCCTGGCGGGCGTGGCCGCGGGTCCGGCGCTGGCCCGGCGCGTGCTCGGGGGCCGGGACCATTAGGTTTTCGTCGTGCTGACCTATCCCGCCGCGGAGCGCGCCGATGTCGTCGATGTCCTGCACGGCCTGGCCGTGCCGGATCCGTACCGCTGGCTTGAGGACCCCTCCGATCCCCGCACCGTCGGCTGGAGCGCCGAGCAGCGGCGCCTCATCGCGGAGCGCGCGTCGCTCTGGGTCGGGCGCGCGCACTGGCAGCGGCGCCTCACGGAACTGCTCTCGGGCGGAGGCGTCTCCGCTCCGATCTGGCGCGGTTCGCGGCGCTTCTTCATGCGCCGCAACGGCGACCAGCAGCATCCTGTGCTGCTCACCGTCGATGCAGAGGGTGCCGAGCGATCGCTCATCGATCCCATGGCGCTCGACCAGAACGGGTTGACAACGCTCGACGCCTGGCAGGTGTCACCCGATGGACGCCTCCTCGCCTACCAACTGTCGCTCGGCGGCTCCGAGGAGTCCACGCTGTACGTGGCCCGCATCGAGGACATGGCACTCGTCGATGCGCCCATCGACCGGGCTCGCTACAGCCCCGTGGCCTGGCTCGCCGACTCCTCGGCCTTCTACTTCGTGCGCCGGCTGCACCCGTCGCTGCTGCCGCCCGATGAGGCCCAGTTCCATCGCCGCGTGTACCTGCACCGCATCGGCTCCGACGCCGACAGCACCGACGTCGAGGTCTTCGGAGCCGGGCTCGCGTTCACCAACTACTACGACGTCGACGTGAGCAGGGACGGGCGCTGGCTGCAGGTCTCCGCTTCCGAGGGCACCGCACCACGCAACGACCTTTGGTGGGCCGACCTCCACGCCAGCAGCCCGGAGGCTCCGGAGTTGCTGCCGATCCAGGTGGGCGTCGACGCCCAGACCTCCATCCACGCCGACCGCGATGGGACCGCCTACATCCACACCGACCTGGATGCACCCCGCGGGCGCCTGCTCGTCGCCCCGGCAGCCGACCCCCGTCCGCAGCACTGGCGCGAACTGGTGCCGCAGGACGAGCAGTCCGTGCTCGAGAACTTCATGGTGCTCAGCGTCGGTATGCCCGCACCTGAGGTCATCGTCACCTGGACGCTGCACACCGTCGCCACCATGACCGCGCACGACGCGGTGACGGGCGCCCGCAAGCGCGAGCTCACACTCCCCGGCTTCGGCACCATCGCGCAGTCGACGGAGCGATACGACGGTGGTCACGAGATCTGGTACTCCTACACCGACAACACGACCCCGGCGAGCGTGTACTGCTACGACGCGAGCACCGATGTGCACCGGCTGTGGGCCTCGCCGCCCGGCATCGTCGAAGTGCCGAAGGTGGAGACCAGGCACGTCACGTACACCTCGTCCGACGGCACCGAGGTGCGGATGTTCGTCATCTCCCCGACCGGCGTCCCGGATCGACCGCGTCCCACGATCCTCTACGGGTACGGCGGCTTCGGCGTCTCGCTGGAACCCGCGTTCTCCGCGGGCCAGCTGGCGTGGGTGGAGGCGGGCGGCGTCTACGCCATCGCCAACATCCGCGGCGGCGGCGAGGAGGGCGAGGAATGGCATCGCGATGGGATGCTCGCCAACAAGCAGCATTCCTTCGACGACTTCATCGCGGCCGCCAAGTGGCTGCTGGAGGGCGGCTGGACCAACACCGGCCAGCTCGCGATCTCCGGCGGCAGCAACGGTGGCCTCCTCGTCGGCGCCTGCATGACGCAGCGACCGGAGTTGTTCGCCGCCGTCATCTGCGAGGCGGCGCTGCTCGACATGATCCGCTACGAGACCGTCGGCCTTGGTGCCACCTGGAACGTGGAGTACGGGAGCGCGGCGAAAGCCGAGGAATTCCAATGGCTTTCCTCATACAGCCCCTACCATCACGTGACTGCGGGCCGGGCCTACCCGGCGACGCTCATCACCGTCTTCGACAGCGACAGCCGGGTCGACCCCATGCACGGGCGCAAGATGTGCGCCGCCCTGCAGCACGCACAGGTGGCGGACCGCGACATCCTGCTGCGCGCCGAGGAGAATGTGGGCCATTCCGCCCGCTCGCTGGACCGCTCGGTCGGCAGGTTGGCGGATGTCCTGGCGTTCGCCGCCCAATGGACGGGGCTGTAGGTGCCCGAAGCATGACCGTCTCGATGCTGGCCGCTTCCAGGTCGTTCTGGACCATGGTGACGCACTGGTTCGAGGGCACACCCCTCTACGTCCTGCTCGTGCTCATCGCCACCTACCTCATCAACCTCGTGCTCTCGCGGGCGATCAAGCGCACGGTGGAACGGGCGGCGAAGGCTGCGCGCCACACCAGGCACGGACTCGAGAAGCGCAATGCGCGCACGGCTGAACTCACCGAGATGCTCATGGGTGAGCGCGGGGAGCAACGCGCCGAAGCCATCGGGCAACTGCTGCGCAGCACCTCCTCGGTGGCGATCTGGTCGATCGGCCTGCTCATCGTGCTGTCACGCCTCGGCATCGACCTGGGCCCGCTCCTCGCATCGGCTGGCGTCCTCGGTGTGGCGCTCGGGTTCGGGGCCCAGGCCCTGGTCAAGGACTACCTGGCCGGCATCTTCATCATCATCGAGGACCAGTACGGCGTCGGCGACATCGTCGACGTCGGCGCGGTGGTGGGGACCGTCGAGGAGATCACGCTCCGCATCACCCGCCTGCGTGACCTCACCGGTGTGGTCTGGTACGTGCGCAACGGGGAGGTCGTGCGCGTCGCCAATCGCAGCCAGGGCTGGACGCTGGCCGTCATGGACATGCCGGTGGCCTACGACGAGGACCTCACCCGGGTCCGGCAGATCGTCGAGGCGGTCTCGACGAAGATGGATGAGGACCCAGCGTTCGACGACATGCTGCTCGGACGGCCGGAGTTCGCGGGCGTGGAATCCGTGTCCGGTGAGGCCGTGTTCATCCGCGTGATCGCCAAGGCGGCGCCCGAGCAGCAGGTGCCCGTCACCCGTGAACTGCGGGAACGCATCAAGAACGCCTTCGACCGTGAGGGCGTCCGGGTGCCGGTCCTGGCCCGGCCCTTCTCCGGCCCCGGCGCTCCCCCGGCACCGCAGGCGCCGCGATGAACGAGGAACCCACGCTGTACGAGCGCGTCGGAGGTATGCCCTTCTTCTCCTCGCTGGCCGCTGCCTTCTATCGCGGGGTCGCCGCGGACCCCCTGCTGCGACCGATGTACGCCGAGGCCGACCTGGAGCCCGCGGCGGCGCGGCTGGCGCTCTTCCTCGCCCAGTACTGGGGTGGCCCGCACACCTACTCGGAGACGCGGGGCCATCCCCGCCTGCGTCAACGGCACCTGCCGTTCGTCATCGACGAGGCCGCCCGCGATGCCTGGCTCACCCACATGCTGGCGGCCCTGGATGAGCAGCGGACGGCGCCCGCAGACCACGATGCGTTGCGGAACTACCTGCTCACCGCGGCCGAATTCCTGATGAACGCGGGCGAGCCCGGCCCCTCCCTGCTGTGAGTGAGCCGGCCTTTGCGGCGATCGCCTGACGTCCCTGGCGGCCGTTCGGGAGGGCCGACCGGGCAGGGCAGAATGGGCACACTATGTCGAACGAACGCCCCTCGCATCGGGCCTCCGATTGGTGGCGCGACGCCGTCATCTACCAGATCTACCCCAAGTCCTGGAACGACGCCGACGGCGACGGCTACGGCGACGCCAACGGCGTGCGGGCCCGGCTCCGCTACCTCGCGGACCTGGGCGTGGACGCGGTCTGGTTCTCGCCCTTCTACCGAAGCCCGGACAACGATGGCGGCTACGACGTAGCCGACTATCGCGACATCGACCGTCGCTTCGGCACCCTCGGCGAGGTCGAGGCGCTCATCGTCGAGGCGCACGGCTTCGGCTTGAAGGTGCTCGTCGACCTGGTGCCCAATCACACCAGCTCGGAGCACCGCTTCTTCCAGGCGGCACTGGGAACCGCTCCCGACTCCCCGGAGTGGGCGCGCTACCACGTCGCCCCCGGCAAGGGCCCGCAGGGAGAGCTGCCACCGAACAACTGGCGCTGCGTGTTCACGGGCGACGCCTGGTCCCCGGTGACAGACGCCGACGGCACGCCTACGGGGTACTGGTACCTGCACCTCTTCGACAGCACCCAGCCCGACGTCAACTGGGAGAATCCCGACATCGTCGAGGAGTTCGATGCCACCATCCGCTTCTGGCTCGATCGCGGGGTCGACGGCTTCCGCGTGGACGTCGCACACGGCCTGGTGAAGGCGCCCGGATATCCGGACAGCCGGGGTCCGCAGCGGGTCCTGGATGCGGAAGGCGCACTCGTGGACATCGCCCCCGAGCCCTTCTGGGACCAGCCCGGCGTGCACGAGATCTACCGCCACTGGCGCGCGATCACGGACGGCTACGCGCCGGCACGCATCTTCGTCGGCGAGATCTGGGTGGGCACGGCGGCGCGTCTCGCGGCCTACCTGCGCCCCGATGAGATGCACTCCGGCTTCAACTTCCCGTTCCTCCACTGCAACTTCCGTGCCGACGAGCTGCGCCCCGTCGTGGACTCCTCCCTCGAGCAGGACCGCTCCGTGGGGGCGTCCACCACCTGGGTCGTGGAGAACCACGACGTGCCCCGGGTCGTGAATCGCTACGCGTTGAACGATCGCCCGCGTCCGGATGTCGTGATCGCCCCAGGTGAGGGCCTGGAATCACGCATCGCGCGCACCCGCCTCTCGGAGTCGCAGGACCTCGTCGGCCGTGACCGTGCCCGCGCCATGATGCTGCTCATGCTGGCGCTCCCCGGGAGCGCCTACATCTACCAGGGCCAGGAGTTGGCGCTCGAGGAGGTCACGGCGATCCCCGAGTCCGAGCGCCAGGATCCGGCCTGGTTCCGATCGGGCGGCAAGGAGGGCCTGCGCGACGGCTGCCGCGTACCCCTGCCGTGGACGCGCGCCGGGGAGACCTTCGGCTTCTCGGGCGGCACCGCTTGGTTGACCCAGCCCCGCCACTGGCGCGACCTCTCCATCGAGGCGCAGACCGACGACCCCGCCTCCATGCTCGAGCTCACGCGCAAGGCCCTGCGACTCCGACGCGAACTGCCGGCACTCGGCGAGGGCGAGATGCACTGGCGCGACGACCTGCGACTGGGTGACAGCGTCCTCGCGTTCGTGCGCCCCGGCCGCTTCGGCTCCGCAGGCGTCCTCGTGGTGTGCAACACCGGCCCTGAGGATGTGGCGGTTCCCAATGCCGGGCTCATCCTCGCCTCCTCGCGCGTGCCCTTGGAGCGCACCACGTCGAATGCCCTGGTGATCCCCGCCGACACGGCGGTCTGGCTGGCCCTCTAGTCAGAGGCCGGGCTGGTCGGCTTCCTCGTAGTACCGCGACATGGCGGTGCGCACGTCATCGGGGATGCGCATGACCGCCTCGGTCGCCATGTCCACCGTGACCATGACGGACCGGGCCCGCGCACAGAGCGTCCCGGACTGGTCGAGGATCTCGTACTCGACGTCATAGGAGGCGCCACCGAAGCGGCTGATCCAGAGCTCGACGGTGACCTGCAGGTCCGACATGTTGATCGGCTTCAGGTAGTCGATCTCATTGTGTGCGACGAGGTGCCCGGTGGCCTTGAGGGATGACTTGTCGGCACCGAACTCGTGCACGAGGGAGACACGGGCATCCTGCATGTACTCGAAGTAGGTCACGTTGTTCACGTGTCCGAGCGCGTCGAAGTCGGCCCAACGGAGCGGGACGGTGAGGCGATGACGGGCCACGTCGATCAGCTGCGCGTGAGTTTGCGATAGGTGGCGCGATGCGGACGGGCCGCCTCGATGCCGAGTCGCTCGACCTTGTTCCGCTCATAGGAGTCGAAGTTGCCCTCGAACCAGAACCACTGCGAATCACCCTCGTAGGCAAGGATGTGCGTCGCGATGCGGTCGAGGAACCAGCGATCGTGCGAGGTGATGACGGCACAACCCGGGAAGTCGAGGAGGGCGTTCTCGAGCGAGGCCAGGGTCTCCACATCGAGGTCGTTGGTGGGCTCGTCAAGCAGCAGGAGGTTGCCGCCCTGCTTCAGCGTGAGCGCCAGGTTGAGCCGGTTCCGCTCGCCGCCCGAGAGGATGGCGGTGGCCTTCTGCTGGTCAGCGCCCTTGAATCCGAACGCCGAGACGTAGGCGCGCGACGGCACCTCGACCTGTCCGACCTTCAGCCAGTCGAGGCCGTCGGAGACGACCTCCCAGAGGGTCTTGGTGCCGTCCAGGCCGGCCCGGCTCTGGTCCACATAGGAGAGCAGGACGGTCTCGCCGATGCGCAGTTGGCCGGCATCCGGGAGGGCCGAGGGATCCGAGGTGTCCTTGGTGGCTGCGGCCACGATCATGCGGAACAACGTCGTCTTGCCTACGCCGTTCGGGCCGATGACGCCGACGATGCCGTTGCGCGGGAGCGTGAAGGAGAGGTTGTCGATGAGCAGGCGATCGTCGAAGCCCTTGTTCAGGCCCTTGACCTCGACCACCACCGAGCCGAGGCGCGGACCCGGCGGGATCTGGATCTCCTCGAAGTCGAGCTTGCGGGTCTTCTCGGCCTCCGCCGCCATCTCCTCGTAGCGGTCAAGGCGGGCCCGGCTCTTCGTCTGTCGTGCCTTGGCGTTGGAGCGCACCCAGTCGAGCTCGTCACCCAGGCGCTTGGCCAACTTGGCGTCCTTCGCACCCTCCACCTTGAGGCGCGACTTCTTGGTCTCCAGGTAGGTCGTGTAGTTGCCCTCGTAGGGGTAGGTGCGCCCACGGTCGATCTCCAGGATCCACTCCGCGACGTTGTCGAGGAAGTAGCGATCGTGGGTGATGGCGATGACGGTTCCGGGGTACTTCTCCAGGTGCTGCTCGAGCCATTGCACGGATTCCGCATCGAGGTGGTTCGTGGGCTCATCGAGCAGCAGCAGGTCGGGCTGCTGCAGCAGCAGCTTGCAGAGGGCGACGCGACGCTTCTCGCCACCGGAGAGCACGCCGATCTCGGCGTCCGGCGCCGGACAGCGCAAGGCGTCCATGGCCATCTCCAGCTGGGCATCGAGATCCCAGGCGTTCTTGTGGTCGATCTCCTCCTGCAGCCTGCCCATCTCGGCCAGCAGCTTGTCGTAGTCGGCATTCGGATCGGCCATCTCCGCGGAGATGTCGTTGAAGCGCTGGAGCATCGCCATGGTGCCGGCGACTCCGTCCTGCACATTCCCGAGCACGGACTTGGTCTCGTCGAGGATCGGCTCCTGGGCCAGCATGCCGACGGTGTAGCCCGGGCTCAGGTAGGCCTCACCATTGGACACGTGCTCGACGCCGGCCATGATCTTGAGCAGCGTCGACTTGCCCGCACCGTTCGGCCCAACGACGCCGATCTTGGCGCCTGGCAGGAACATGAGGGTGACGTCGTCAAGGATCACCTTGTCGCCGTGGGCCTTGCGGGCCTTCTTGAGCGTGTAAATGAATTCAGCCACGGTCGGGAATGGTATCGGTGAACTCGGCCGACCCTCGCCGCCGGAAGCTGCAGGCGGTGGTGGCCCCGCCCCGCGACCCTGCCACCACCGCCGTCCAGGACTAGGCAGCGACCGTGGCCGCATCCGCCTGCACGCGCTGCGCGGACAGCCCGGCGGCCCGCCCATCCTCGGCCAGCGCCGGATCCACACCCGCCCAGGGATCGTCGGTCGGTTCTGCCGCCCGCGCAGCCCTCTGGAACACGGCGGCCCCGCGCCGCAGGTCGAGGCCGACGGTATCCGCCTCCACATCGACGGAACTCCGGCGCACGCCCTCGCTCTCCCACTGGCGCACGCGTACCCGGCCGCGCACCACCACGGGTTCGCCGCGGTGCACCGATGCGAACACGTTGACCCCCAGCGTGCCGAAGCAGGCGACGCTGTAGAACGACGTGGGCCCGTCGGTCCACTGCCCGTCCTTGTAGAAGCGTGGGGAGGTGGCGACGTTGAAGCGCGTCACCAATCTGCCCGGTGCCACCTCGCGCTGCAGCACGTCGGTGCACACATTGCCTGTCAGCGTGATCTCGATCTCGTTCATCGCCACTCCATTTCTCTGAGGTGGCACCGAGCCTCGAGACCCCCTCCCACAGCGTCTCGGGCCCGGCGGCGAGCCGGTGGAAGCACCTTGGCCCGCCCCAACCTGTGGATACATGCCCGGTGTCGTGGTCACCCCGGGCGACCCGGCCCAGGGCACCCGGGCCCTCCATGCGCATAGCATTCGGCGTGTTGAACGACGTCGCGCACTCGGCCTTCGTCAAGGCAGTGAAGGCATGAGCAGTTGATCCCGACCCTGGACACTGGCTACCGGGTCGCCGCCCGTCGCCGCACGCTCCGCACCCTGGCCGCTTCCCAGATCGTCGCCGGCGTCGGCATTGCCGGGCTGGGAACGGCAGGCGCCCTACTCGTCTATGACATCACCGGCGACGAGGCCCTGTCGGGACTCGCGCAGACCTTCTCCGTGACGGGCGCCGCCCTGATGGCGGTGCCCCTGGCCCGGCTCACCGCCCGCGGCGGACGTCGCCTCGCCATCGGTTCGGGGTACGGCCTCGCCAGCTTGGGCGCCCTGCTCGCCGTGGTCGGCGGCACCCAGCGCTGGTTGACGCTCATCCTCTTCGGCACCATGCTCGCCGGCGCGGGCACCGCCGCCGGCTACCAGCTCCGCTTCGCCGCCGTGGACCTCTCGCTCCCCGAACACCGCGGCCGCGACCTCGCGATGGTGCTGTGGGCGGGCACCGTGGGATCGGTGCTGGGTCCCAACCTGCTCGAATGGTCCGGCGGACGGGCGCTGGCAATGGGCCTGCCGAAACTCGTAGGCCCGTACCTGTTCGCGGGCGCCAGCGTCTTCCTCGCGCTGTTGATCCTGCTGGTCTTCCTGCGCCCCGATCCCTATCTGCTGTCGGTGCAACTGGCGGGTCGGTCCAAACCCGACGAGCACCGCAGCCTCCGGCACGGCCTGCACCTCATCAGGGCGTCGAAGCCGGCATCGCTCGCGCTCGCAGCCACCGTGATCGGCCACATCGCGATGGTGAGCATCATGGTCATGACGCCGGTGCACATGAAGCACGTGGACGCATCACTGCGCATCATCGGCCTGGTGGTGAGCGTGCACATCCTGGGCATGTACCTGCTCTCCCCGGTCATGGGCTGGGCTGCTGACCGCTGGGGTCGGGTCGCCGTCATCCGGCTCGGCGTGCTGCTGCTCATGGCCTCCGCGCTCACCGCGGGAACTGCGCCTGCGGGCAACGTGCCACAACTCGGCGTGGGCCTGTTCCTGCTCGGTCTCGGATGGTCGGCCACCATGGTTGCCGGTTCCACCATGCTCGCCGAGTCGATGCCCGTGGAGGAGCGGCCCAGCGTGCAGGGCACGTCGGACCTGTTCATGAACGGTGCCGCCGCGGTCGGCGGCGCCATCGCAGGGGTCATCATCGCGCAGTTGAGCTACGCAGCGCTGTGCTCGATCGCCATGGTCCCGGTGCTGTTCCTCGGCATCGCCTCGCTGCGCTTCCGTTCAGCGCTGGAGCCAGCCCCGCACCACCCGTGACACGGCAGGCGCGCCCAGCCACGCGACATACGCTGGCGCCAGGATGGCGCTCGGCAGTGTGCGCAGGGGAAGCGGCCAGTCGGCGAAGCGCGCGGCCAGCAACCACTGGAACAGCACGTTGAAGGGGTAGATGGCGAGCATGATGACGATGGCCGTCTTCCATTTGGGCGGCGGCGTGATCGGCAGTCGGTCCCGGCCCCCGAAGATGCCCTCGAGCCCGCTCACGGACTGAGCGCGCGGACGCCCCTTCACCAGGGGCCGCGCCAACTCCCGCATGCGGGCGCGCGCCTCGCTGCGCTCCCACTGCGAGAGGTTGTCCGCGCAGTCGAAGGTCATGGCGATGACGAGGTCGTTGCTGTCGGGAGGGTTCGGCGGGTAGGCGCGGGCATCGACGAAGCCCGGGAAGGCGCTGGCTGCCTGCACGAACTCCTCCGCCCAGGTCCGCAGATCGGCCTCACGGCCGGGCCAGGGACGCCGGGCGATCACAGCCGTCACCGGCATCCTCGCGATGGGGTCGTGCTCGCCCGAGGTCACCACGCGGCGACCGTACCTGAAGTGGGACCGGCCCGTCGCGGATCCCGCAGCACGCCGACTGCGTGCGGCGGCGCGGAAGCGCATCGCCCACGCGACGGCCCGCACCGCTGGCGGGCCGTCGCAGTGCCCAGCAGCGCTGGGTGCACACCTGATCTCCTCTACTTCAGGTCGATGCTCTCGATCGCCCTGCGCTCGTCCTTCGGGAACGAGACCAGGACGGTGAGGTCATCCTTCACGAGCTTCGCCCCATCGACGTGGATGCCGGGGGCGAGGTAGAAGCGCTGCTCGAAGGACCTGTCATCCGCTGCCTTCTCCTTGTCACCCTTCATCGTGTGGTGTCCGCGGACGACGAGTTCGTCCTGTTCACGCTGAACCGTGATCTCGTCCTTGGCATAGCCCGGCACTTTGAGCAGCACCTTGTAGTGGCGCTCATCCGTCTTCTCTATGCGCGAGGTGGGCATCTGGTTGAAGTACTCGAACGCGTGATCCCACCGCTTGGCCATGTCCTCCATCATCTTGTCGAAGCCGACGAACCAGCCACGCACGTCCTCATCGAAGATGCCGCGCAACGGTGCGAGGAAATGGCGCTCTTCCATCATTGAGCCGGCCATGTTCATCACCTCCCTTCACCGGCGGAGGTTGACCGAGGCGGAACGCACCCAGTGCGCCGGGCCCCGGCCCGAACCGTCTCCATCGTCCCGCCCCCAGCCACGACTCGCCATCCCTCTTGACGCGAACGGTCCCTCCGGCGCGAGCCCGGCCGGGACGGACCCCGCCACCGCTGCCGGTTTGCCACCGGCTGTGGACCTTCAACCTAAACTTCTCGCCGTCGGCGCCCGTAGCTCAATGGATAGAGCAACCGGTTTCTACCCGGTCGGTTGGGGGTTCGAGTCCCTCCGGGCGCGCTGCCGACCCACGCAACAGAACGGCGGGCGACTGCGCCCACTCGGAACGGTGCAAGCGGCGCGTAACAGGTTGCACTTCCGCAACACCGATGACCACTCCGAGCGCCGCTCCTAAACTCGTTGCCAGCACGATGGCGGATCGATCAAGGCGCGACGCGCGCAGGCAGACCAGCGAACACACCAGGAGGACGTCATGCCCATCATCCCCGGTCGCGACCCGCTGTGGTTCAAGAACGCCGTCATCTACCAGATCCTCCCGAGAGCCTTCTACGACAGCAATGGTGACGGCTATGGCGACTTCCCGGGCATCACGAGCAGGCTCGAGTACATCGAGAAGCTGGGCGTGAATGCCATCTGGGTGCAGCCCTTCTTCCCGTCGCCCCTGAGGGACGGTGGCTACGACATCGCCGACTACCAGGCGGTCGCCGACATCTACGGCAACCTCGACGACGCGCGCCGACTCATCGACGAGGCTCACGCCCGGGGCATCCGGGTCATCTTCGAGCTCGTCATCAACCACACCTCGGACCAGCATCCCTGGTTCCAGGCGGCGCGCCGAGCCCCCAAGGGCTCGCCCGAGCGCGACTTCTACGTGTGGAGCGACAGCAAGGACAAGTACGCCGATGCCCGCATCATCTTCCTGGACTCCGAGCAGTCGAACTGGACGTGGGACGAGGTGGCCGGGCAGTACTTCTGGCATCGCTTCTTCCATCACCAGCCGGATCTGAACTTCGACAACCCGGCGGTGCAGGAGGCCGTGTTCAAGGTCATGGAGTTCTGGGTGGACATGGGCGTCGACGGCTTCCGGCTCGACGCCATCCCCTACCTCTTCGAGCGTGAGGGCACGACGAGTGAGAACCTGCCGGAGACGCACGCCTTCCTCAAGCAGTTGCGCAAGCGGATCGACGCCAAGAACCCGGGCGTCATCCTGCTCGCCGAGGCGAACCAGTGGCCGGAGGACACACGGCCGTACTTCGGTGACGGCGACGAGTGCCACATGAACTACAACTTCCCGGTGATGCCGAGGCTGTACATGGCCATCGCCAAGGAGGATCGCTCCTCGATCATCGACATCATGGAGCAGACGCCGGAGATCCCCGAGCAGTGCCAGTGGGCGATGTTCCTGCGCAACCACGATGAGCTCACGTTGGAGATGGTGACCGACGAGGAGCGCGACTACATGTGGCGCGTCTACTCGCCCGACCCCCGCGGGTACAGCAACCTCGGCATCCGACGCCGCTTGGCGCCGCTGGTGGAGAACGACCGGCGCCG
>DAHWFQ010000036.1:0-2992 GCA_027324895.1 Actinomycetota bacterium
TTGACGATGCGCCGAGCGGCGCCCCCGGTGGTGACTCGCGGGCTGCGAACACCCGGGGATTTGGGGCAGTGGCTCCGCCTCTGGCAGAATCGTCCCTCGTGCGACCGGGACCCTCTCAACCCGGGAGCCAGCCAACGGACGTCTCAGGCGTGCACCCCATGCGCCTCGGAGTCCCTTCCTAACCCTCATACCAAGGAGAACGACGCCCCGTGGCTGTCAAGATCAAGCTCATGCGTATCGGCAAGATTCGCAACCCGCAGTACCGCATCGTCATTGCCGACGCCAAGACGCGCCGCAACGGCCGCAACATCGAGGAGATCGGCATCTACCAGCCGAAGCTCGAGCCCTCGCTCATCAGGGTCGACTCCGAGCGCGCCCAGTACTGGCTGTCCGTCGGCGCCCAGCCGACCGAGGCCGTGATGGCGATCCTCAAGGTCACCGGTGACTGGCAGAAGTTCAAGGGCCTCCCCGGCGCCGAGGGCACGCTCCGCGTGGCCGAGGCCAAGGCCGACAAGAAGACGCTCTTCGCAGCAGCGGTGGTCCAGGCCGCCGCCGACAAGGAGGAGGAGGGTCGCGCCCCGAAGCCCCTGAAGGTGGCGGAGACCAAGAAGGCCGAGGCGGCTGGCGCCGAGGTCGTCGAAGCGGCTCCGGCCGTGGTCGAAGAGGCGCCTGCTGCCGAGGCCGCAGAAGCCGCCGCGGCTACCGAGGCCTGACATGCTCGAGGAAGCGCTCGAGCATCTCGTGAAGGGGATCGTCGATCACCCTGACGACGTCAAGGTCCGCCAACGCAGCGGTGGTCGCCACCGTCAGCAGGGTGACAGTCGCACCTTCGAGGTGCGCGTGCATCCCGAGGACATGGGCCGCGTCATCGGTCGTTCCGGTCGCACCGCGACCGCGCTGCGCACCGTGCTCACGGCCCTCTCCCCGCAGCGCGGCATCCGCATCGATTTCCTCGACGCCGACGAACGCTGAGCATGCGCGTCGTCGTCGGACGCATCGGTAAGGCGCACGGCATTCGCGGTGACGTCACCGTCGAGGTGCGCACCGACGAGCCGGATCGACGCTTCGCGGTCGGCAGCACGATCCATACGCAGGACAACGCACCCCTGGTGATCACGGACGCCCGTGATCACTCAGGGGTGTTGTTGTTGCGCTTCGACGGCGTCGACGATCGCACCGCGGCGGAGGGCCTGCGCGGCCTGCTGCTCGAGGCGGACGTCGACCCCGAGGAAGTGCCCGAAGACGACGACGAGTACTACGACCGTCAACTCATCGGGTTGGCTGCGGTGCTGCCGGACGGCGCGTCCCTGGGCAGTGTCACCGACGTCATCCATCTTCCGGGCCACGACCTGTTGGCCGTGCTGCATCCGCTGCGCGGTGAGGTGCTCGTGCCCTTCGTGCACGAGATCGTGACCGAGGTGGACCTGCTGGACGGCAGGATCACCATCGATCCACCGGGCGGCCTGTTCGAGGACCTCGAGGCCTGAAGTGTTCTACGACATCGTCTCGATCTTCCCGGAGTACCTGGAGCCGCTGCGCCTCTCGCTGGTGGGGAAGGCCATCGAGGACGGGGTCATCGGGCTGCGCACCTGGCAATTGCGGGACTTCACGCACGATCGGCATCGCACCGTCGATGACACCCCATACGGTGGCGGGCCCGGCATGGTGATGAAGCCGGAGCCTTGGGGCGAGGCGCTAGAGGCCATCCTGTCCGAACCGCCGGCGGCCGGCCTGGCACCGACGCTCGTCGTCCCCACCCCCAACGGCCGCCGCTTCACGCAGCGGGTCGCGGAGGAGTGGGCGGCGCGTGCTGACAGCGGATGGTTCGTGTTCGCCTGTGGGCGCTACGAGGGCATCGACGCACGAGTCGCCGAGTGGGCCCGAACCGTGATGCCGGTCGAGGAGGTCACCATCGGTGACTACGTCCTCCCGGGCGGGGAGTCGGCGGTGCTCGTCATGGTGGAGGCGGTATCCCGCCTGCTCCCCGGTGTGCTCGGCAATGGTGAGTCGGCCATCGACGACTCGTTCTCCATCGGCGCAGCGGGCACCCTGCTCGAGGGGCCGGTGTACACGAAGCCGGCGGAATGGCGGGGTCTGGCGGTACCGGACATCCTCATGAGCGGTCATCACGGGAACATCCGCAAGTGGCGACGGGACGAGGCCGAGCTCCGGACCCAGGTCATGCGCCCCGATCTGCGCCCCTAGCGCCTCAGCCGCGCGTAAATTCCCGAGGGTTGAGGAATCGACGTGCGCCGCCCGTCGTTCGCTTGCTGTGAGCACCGAAACCTTCTTCGCCCTGTCCTACACGAGCAACCATGGGGAGCAGGTTCCCCTCGCCCAGTTCGCCGGGCAGCCCGTGCTGGTCGTGAACACCGCCAGCAAGTGCGGCTTCACGCCCCAATACGAGGGGCTTGAGCAGTTGCACGAGACCTTCGCCAGCCGCGGGCTGGTGCTCATCGGGTTCCCCTGCGACCAGTTCGGCCACCAGGAGCCGGGCAGTGACACCGAGATCGAGGAGTTCTGCCGCCTCAACTTCGGCGTGACCTTCCCGCTGTCGACGAAGGTCGAGGTCAACGGAAGTGGCACCCACCCCGTGTTCTCGTTCCTCCGCAAGCAGGCCGAGACCTCCCTCGGTTCCCTCATCAAGTGGAACTTCACGAAGTTCCTCGTGGCGCCCGACGGCCGGACGGTCAAGCGCTATGCGCCGACGGTTACCCCCGCCGAGATCGCGGACGACATCGAGGCGTTGCTGCCCCACCCGTGACGGATTTGGGCGCGCCACCCACGTCTGGCACAATTCGGCGCGTCCGCCGCGCCCTGCCACAGGGGGGTACCAAGGCGGACGACCAACACCGATTCCGTGGTTCGACCTGTGGCGCGCTGCGAAGAGAGAGCAATCATGCAGTCGCTCGACGCGATTGACGCAGCCCAGCTGCGCACAGACATCCCCCCCTTCCGCCCCGGCGACACCATCAAGGTGCACGTGCGCGTG
>DAHWFQ010000098.1:0-8328 GCA_027324895.1 Actinomycetota bacterium
CCAACTTCACCAAGCCCATGCTGTTCCTCGCGGACAGCGGCAGCTACTTCAGTGACAAGGCGACTGCGCAGCACCTGCAGGGCGACCAGATGGGCATGATGAACGAGACGGGTTCGTACCCCGGTCAGTCATGGCTCTGGCTCATGTCCTTCTGGTACCAGATCGAACCCTTCAAGTCGTCGAGCAATGCCGACCTCCAGATCTTCCTGGTCGTGGGCCTGCTCAGCTTGCTGTTCATGTTGCTGCCCATGCTCCCGGGCGTGCGTCGGATCCCGTACCTGATCCCCGTGCACCGAGTGATCTGGCGCGACTACTACAAGCGTCGTCGCTGACCTGAACGGCGAACGGGCTCCTCGGCTTCGGCCGCGGGGCCCGTTCCTATTGTTGGGGATGCGTCAGAGCGACTTGTTGCGCAGAGCCTCGATGAGCCCGTCGCAGGCGCGCTCGATGAGGTCGAGCATGTGCTCGAAGCCCTGGGCTCCCCCGTAGTAGGGATCCGGTACCTCGAGTTGCCCAGGGTCTGAAGTGCCCGCGCTGCTTTGGGCGGGGTCGAATTCGCGCAGGTAGCGGATGCGCGAACGCTGCGCCTCCGTGCGCGCCAGCGCCTGCAAGGTGGCGTGGTTCTGCGCGTCCATCACGAGGACGAGGTCGCGTTCGTCGAACCACTCGCGACGGAACTGCCGGGCGCGATGGTCGCCCGTGTAGCCGCGCAGTTCCCAGGCCGCCTGCGAGCGCGGATCGGCCGCATCCCCGACGTGCCAGCCGCCGGTGCCAGCGCTGTCGACGACGACGTGATCGAGGTGCGCGAGTTCGAGCTTGCGGCGCAGGACCACCTCAGCCGCCGGGCTGCGGCAGATGTTGCCGAGGCACACCATGATCACCCGGTACTCAGCAGGGACGCGGTGGCGCTTCATCGAGTGGCACCTTCGATGATCCAGGCGTCCATGCGCGAGCGGCGCCACATGAGCCCGCCGCGCGTCGCCATGAACGCGATCATCGCGCACCACAGCGCGAGCACGCCCAATTGCCAGTGCACCACGGCCCAGGCGAGGGGCAGGAACACCGTCATCGCCATGGTGAGGACGAAGGCGACGTAGTGCCGGTCTCCGCTGCCGATGAGGACGCCGTCGAGCAGGAACACGATGGCCGCCAGCGGTTGGTGCGCGCCCACCACGAGCAGGCACAAGGTGATGAGGTGCTGGACGTGCGCGTCGGAGCTGAACAACGGCGGTACGACGGGTGCTAGCAGCATCGTGATGCCGCCCGCGATCGCTCCGTAGCCGATCGACCAGCGCAGCAGCCGTTGCACCACGTCATGGACGAGGTGCCCCTCGGATGCCCCCAAGCGCTTACCCACCATGGCCTGGGCGGCGATGCCCAACGCATCCAGCAGGTTCGAGAGCACATACCAGATGGAGAGTGACACCTGGAAGGCCGCCAGCTCGCCGTTGCCGAGGCGCGCGGCCACGACCGTGGTGCCCGTGAAGACGACGCGCAGGGAGAGGGCGCGCCACAGCAGCGGCAGGCCCACGACGAAAGCGTCGCCCAGACTGCTCATGCGTGACGGTCGCGCGGGTGCGCCGATGGAATGCGCGTAGCGCAGCAGGGCCACGGCATACGCGACGAACCCGAGCGTCTCCGCGACACCCACAGCCAGGCCGGCGCCGAAGGTGCCGATGTGGAACACGAAGAGGAAGGTGGCGCACAGCGCGATGTTGACGGCCACCTGCAGCGCGGTGACGAGAAAGGTGATGCGGGTGTCCTGCAGGCCGCGGAACATGCCGACGGCCGCCATGCTTGCCATCATGGCGGGGGCGCCGAAGGCCACCCCGTGCAACCAGGCCACAGCCTCCGGCACCACGGCTGCCGAGAGGCCTATCGCGCCCGCGAAGGATTCTGCCCCCCACCACATGATGAGTGCGATTCCGACGCCGAGGACCAGGCCGATGGTGATGTAGTCGATGCCATCCGCCACCGCCTCCCGGGCCTGTGCGGCACCGAAGCGCCGGGCCACCACGCTCGTCGACGTGTACGCGAGGAAGTAGCTCAGGCTGCTCGCGATCCCGAACACCGCCGCCCCACCCGCGTAGCCCGCCAGTTGGTTGGTGCCGAGCGACCCGATGAAGGCGGCGTCCGTGAGCAGGAGCAGGGAGGGCGCCACCAGAGCCCCGAAAGCGGGCACGGCAAGCCGCAGCACCTCGTGGCTGAAGGGTTGGAGCCGCACCGTGCCATTGTGCCAACGTCGGCGCCGCCGGTCGCATGAACGACCGTTCACGGATTGGTCGTCAACGAGTTTCCGTCCACAGCCTGTGGGTGGAATCGCTGAGGGCCCATCGGGCTTTCCACCGAGTTGTCCACAGGCACACCGAAGCCGTCCACAAGCTGCGAACAGGTCCCAAGGGGCGGTCCACAGCCAAATCCACAGCGCCGCCCACAGGGTCGGTCGCGCCTGTCAGACCCTCAAAGTAGACATGCCCATGGAGGCATCCGCATGAGCATTGCCGAGTTCCCGGTCGATACCGACTTCGCTCCTGATCGCCTGCCTCCGCAGGATCTGGCGGCGGAAGCCTCGGTGCTCGGCGCCATGATGCTGAGCAAGGATGCCATCGCCAATGTGGTGGAGGCCCTGCGTGAGCACGACTTCTACAAACCCTCGCACGCCACCATCTTCGGCGTCATCATCGACCTGTACGGCCGCGGCGAACCGGTCGATGCGCTCACCGTCTCCGCGGAACTCAGCAGGCGCGGCGAGTCCGCTCGGGTCGGCGGCGCCCCCTATCTGCACACCTTGGTCCAGGGTGTCCCCACGGCCGCCAATGCCGCCTACTACGCGGAGATCGTGCACGAGCGCGCAATCCTGCGGCGCCTGGTCGAGGCCGGCACACGCATCGTGCAGATGGGCTACGCCGGGCAGGGCAACATCGATGACGTTGTCGATCGAGCGCAGGCGGAGGTCTACGAGGTCACGGACCGACGCACGGCCGATGACTACAAGCCGCTGTCCGAGCTCATGGGCGACGCGCTCACCGAGATCGAGGCCATCGGCAACCACGGCGGCGAACGGGTGGGGGTGCCTACGGGGTTCGAAGACCTGGATCGTCTCACCAACGGTCTGCACCCCGGGCAGCTCGTCATCATCGCGGCCCGTCCGGCCATCGGAAAATCGACGCTGGCGCTGGACTTCGCACGCGCGGCGAGCATCGGCAGCGGCCTGACATCGGTCTTCTTCTCGCTGGAAATGGCCCGCAATGAGATCGTCATGCGCCTGCTTTCCGCTGAAGCGGGTGTATCGCTGCACAACATGCGGTCCGGGCAGATGAACGATGCCGACTGGCAGAAGTTGGCGCGCAAGATGGCCGCCGTCTCCGAGGCCCCGCTGTACATCGACGATTCGCCGAATCTCACCATGATGGAGATTCGCGCCAAGGCCCGCCGTCTGAAGCAGCGCCACAACCTCCGTCTCATCGTGCTCGACTACATGCAACTCATGACCTCGGGTCGAAAGGTCGAGAGCAGGCAGCAGGAGGTCTCGGAGTTCTCGCGCCAGTTGAAGCTCCTGGCCAAGGAGCTCGAGGTGCCGGTCATCGCGCTGTCGCAGTTGAACCGTGGCCCGGAACAGCGCACGGACAAGAAGCCCATGCTCGCCGACCTCCGTGAATCCGGCTCGCTCGAGCAGGATGCGGACGTCGTCGTCCTCATCCATCGCGACGATGCCTACGACCGTGACTCACCGCGAGCCGGTGAGGCCGATCTCATCGTGGCCAAGCACCGCAACGGGCCCACATCGACGGTGACCGTCGCCTTCCAAGGGCACTACTCACGGTTCGTCGACATGGCGCGGGGCTGACTGCCAGCCGCCATCAAGATCGTGGCGCTGTGCGTCCGTCAACCGTGGCGGCGCGAAGACGCCAGGGTCAGCACCAGACCCCCGACGATCCAACAGGCGAGGACGACGATCGCATGCGTCGCGCCGCGGCCGTCGAAGAACGCCATCGAACGGATCACCGTGCCGGCTGCGCCGACGGGAAGGTACTGGCCGAGCGCGCCCCACGGCTGCGGCAGCCACCACGGCCCGGTTGCCATGCCCGCGAGCGGGTTGGCAATGAACATCATGGTGACACCGCCGATGGCCAATCCTGGGTATCCGAGCAGGGATTCGAGGCCGAGCACCGTGAGTGAGATGGCAGCGATGCCGAGCATGACGCCCACCGACGTGAGCCAGTAGTTGCTGGCAATGGATCCGAACAGGAACTCCAGCAGGGCGGTGGCGGTAAGGCCGGCGAGCACCGAGAAGGCGAGCGAGGCAGCGATGCGCCTTCCCGGCCGACGACGCGAAAGCGAGAGCAGGACAGCAGAGGCCATGCCTCCGAATACCAGTGGCAGCGCGAGCGCGGTGACGCCCGAGCCGGCTGGGTCATCCTTCGTCAGTGGCGCGACATCCTGGTATGTGACTGTCTGGCCGCTGGCCTGGAGGCCAGCGCCGATGCCCTTCAGCACGGCAACGTAGGGTGCGCCTGCGCCACTGGCGGTGACGATGGAGATGCCAGTGCTTCCGACCGTTATGGCCCCGATGGCGTCGCGATCGCGCACCGCCTGTACGGCCTGCTCGGCAGAGCTGTAACGCGTGATGGTGAAGGTGCCCGGGGCCTGGGCTTGGAAGGCGGCGGATACACCGGCGGTGGCTGACGCGGGTCCTCCGATGGCGAGCGGGAGGTCCTTGGCCCCCGAGTGAACTGCAGGTGTTGCCAGTGCGAGCAGCATGAGCGCGATCATCACGGTGAGTGCGGCGACAATGGCCGTCAGTGATGGGATTCGACGTTGGACTGATGTGCTCATGCATACTCCCCGGACGAACAGTGGCGATCGCCGCTTAAGTGGAGGATAATCCTCCACTTAAGCGAGTGCAATGAAGGAGGGCGCATGCGTTCCGACGCCATGGCCAAGCGCAACGCGCTCGTTGCGGCGGCGCGTCATCTCTACGCGGATCGTGGTCCGGACGTGCCCTTCACCGCGATCGCAGCCGAGGCGGGTGTCGGTATCGCCACGCTGTACCGCCATTTCCCCACGCGCAGCGACCTCATCGTCGGCATCATCGAGCAGGTGCATGCGGAGATCCTGGACTGCACCACCCGCTGCGGGGAGGAATGGGACAGCCATCCGGCGGGCAGTTGGTTGCGCTTCGTGCGTGCGCTCGCCGACCTGCGTCTTGGCGCCCTCATCCCGCAGTTGGCGCTCACCGCGTTGGCGGAAACCCCGCCGGAGGAAGCCGTGCGGCTGCGTGGCCGAGCACTGGGGGCCGTCGGACGCGTCTTGGACTTGGCGAAGACCGCAGGGTTCCTCCGACGGGAGATCACCGCCGTCGAGTTCAGCTTGGGCCTTGCGATCATCACGCGGCCACTCCCCGCCATTCCCTTCTCCGACGTGCCGAGCGATCGCAGCTGGCTGATCGATGCCTTCGTCCGCGGTGTGCGGCCCGATTGATGAGCCTCTGACTGCCACGCCGACTGTGACGATCGACGACGGCGACCACGGCCTCAGCCTGGATTGCCCGCTGACGCCCGGATGAGTTCGCGCACATGCGTGGCCGACGGCACCCGGCCCGAGACCACGACCTGCTCGTCGATGACGAGCGCGGGTGTGCTCATCACGCCATAGCCGACGATCGTGGGGTAGTCCTCCACCTTCTCGATGGTGGCCTCGATGCCCAGGGAGTGGACGGCCTCCCGCGTGATGCGCTCCAGCGCCTTGCAGTTGTTGCAGCCGGGGCCGAGGACCTTGATGATCACGAGCGCGGACCTTTCTGTTGACTTCAGGCGAGGACGAGGTTGAACAGGTAGCCGACGCCGACGATCGCCGTTCCCACGACACCGACGTAGGTGGCGATGAGCTGGGGCTTGAGCACGCGGCGCAGCAGGATCATCTCGGGCAGGCTCAGCGCCACCACGGCCATCATGAAGGCGAGCAGGGTGCCCATGGGCAGGCCGACGGCATACAGCGATTGCACGAGCGGCATGACGCCTGCGGCGTTGGAGTACAGCGGGATGCCGATGAGCACCGCCACCAGGACACCGAAGGGGTTGCTGGCACTTGCGTAGTGCGTGAACAGGTCGGTGGGAGCCCAGCCATGGATCACCGCACCGAGCCCGATGCCGACGAGCAGGTAGGGCCAGATCCGAAGGAGGATCGAGCGCACCTCCTCGAGGCCCATGCGGACGCGGTCGTCGAAGGAGAGGCCGTCCGTGGCGTCGATGACCTGTCCATGCAGCCGGGTCTCGAAGACGAAGGGCTCCACCCAGCGCTCGAGGCGGAGCCTTCCCAGCACCCAGCCCCCAATGATGGCGACGAGGAGACCGGAGGCGATGTACAGGACGCCGATCCTCCAGCCGAACATCGTCCACAGCAGCCCGACTGCCACCTCGTTGACCAGGGGGCTGGCGATGAGGAAGCTCAGGGTGACTCCGAGGGGGATGCCTGCGGCCACGAAGCCGATGAAGGCCGGCACCGCGCTGCAGGAGCAGAAGGGGGTGATGACGCCCAAGGCGCCCGCGAGCAGATTGCCCAGACCCTCGCGCCGACCGCCGAGCAGGGCCCGTGTGCGTTCGATGCTCATGAACGACCGCAGCACGGTGACGATGAAGATGATGCCAATGAGGAGCAACGTGATCTTCACTGCGTCCGTGGCGAAGAACTGCACGGCCTGGCTGAGCCGCGACGTCCGATCCATGCCGAGCAGGTCGTGCAGCAACCAGTCCCACGCGCGCTCGTTGCCTGCGTAGAGGCCGAACCACAGCACCACCGCGAGCAGGCCTGCCATCGCGCGCCCACGCGGCGTCGTGGGCAGCGGCTCCCGCAGGAGAGTCATGGCACCCCTTGAAGATTCGATATCCGTCGAATCGCAGACTGCCAAGGTATTTGACGAATGTCAAGAAGGTCGGCATGCTCCCTACATGCCCAAGGCCCTGCCATTGCTCGAGGACCGCGCCCCCCTGTGCTGCACGCCCCTCGGTGCCAAGCAGGTGCTCAACGAGCAGGACGCCCTGGCGCTCGCGCTGCGCTTGAAGGCCCTGGCAGACCCCACACGACTCCGACTCCTCGCCTACATCCTCGACCAGTCCGCGCAGGAGGCCTGCACCTGTGACCTCGCTCCGCTCGTTGGGCTCACCGACGCCACGGTCAGTCACCACCTGAAGAAGCTGGAAACCGCGGGCCTGGTCACCAAGGAGCGCCGCGGGATGAGCGTGTACTACAGCGTCGTGCCGCCCGCGGTGCAGGCCATCGCCGACGCACTGCACCTCGGTCGGGCCTGAGCGGGAGCTCGCGGCTCAGGCGGCGTCGATCTCCGCGATGAGCGCCTCCACCCGTCCTCGGATCTCGTCGCGGATCGGGCGGACCGCATCGACTCCCTGACCGGCGGGATCCTCGAGCACCCAGTCGCGGTAGGTCTTGCCCGGGAAGATGGGGCAGGCGTCACCGCAGCCCATGGTGATGACGTAGTCCGATGACTGCACCGCCTCGGTGGTGAGCACCTTCGGCACCTCCCGTGACATGTCAATGCCGTCCTCGAGCATGGCTGCCACCGCGGCCGGGTTGACCTGCGCCCCCGGGTCCGAGCCAGCGGACCGGACCTCGATGCGATCGCCGGCCAGGTGCGTCAGGTACGCCGCTGCCATCTGTGAACGTCCGGCATTGTGCACGCAGACGAAGATGACCGATGCCTTCTTGGACATGGTGCGCCTTTCAGGAGGAGGAGCGGACGGAGTCGAATCGCCGGCGGAGCCACAGCGCCAGGTAGACGAGTGCCACCAATGCGGGCACTTCGATGAGCGGCCCGACCACGCCGGCCAGCGCCTGGCCGGAAGTGACCCCCCAGACCCCGATGGCGACGGCGATCGCCAGTTCGAAGTTGTTGCCAGCGGCCGTGAACGCGAGCGTCGTCGTCTTGGCGTAGGGAAGGCCGATCCGGACGCCCAGGCCGAACGCCGCCGTCCACATCACGGCGAAGTAGGCAAGCAGCGGCAGCGAGATGCGGGCCACGGTCAGTGGCGCGGAGGTGATGGCCTCGCCCTGCAGCGCGAACATGACGACGATGGTGAACAGCAGTCCGTAGAGCGCCCACGGGCTGATGCGCGGGATGAACCGGTGCTCGTACCAGTCCCGGCCCTTGCTGTGCAGGCCGATCCGTCGCGTGAGGAACCCGGCCGCCAAGGGGATGCCCAGGAACACGAGGACGGCGCGCGTGATGTCGCCGGTGGAGAAGTGCACGTCCTGCGTCGGTAGCCCCAGCCAGCCGGGGAGGATGCGCAGGTAGAAGGTGCCGAGGAGGGCGTA
>DAHWFQ010000124.1:0-1920 GCA_027324895.1 Actinomycetota bacterium
GAGTGGAAGGGCATGTACACGGGCGGCTGGATGAGCACGGCATCACCGGGCTGCGTGCAGCCGCGCACCGCCGCGGAGAAGGCCGTGACGACACCCGGCGTCTTGACCAGCCACTCCTCCTCGACCGTCCACTGGTAGCGGCGCTGCATCCATTCCGCGACGGCCTCGAAGTAGTCGCGCTTGGTGCCCGCGTAGCCGAAGAGCCCGCGTTGCGCCGCGGCCACGACGGCGTCGGTGATGGGTTGTGGTGAGCGGAAGTCCATGTCCGCCACCCAAAGCGCGATGGCGTCGGGCGCGTAGCCACGCTCGGCGAGAAAATTCCACTTGTAGCCATTGCTGTTGCTGAAATCGACGACTTCGTCGAACTGTGACGCCATAGCGGCAGGTTATCGGGTGCCCGCCCCCAGACACCTGACCGCACTCTCTTCCGCTTCACCGGCAGAATTCACGCCAAACACGGCGTGTCGCGCGAGTTCTGCCGGAGAAGCGGAATTTGAGACGGGGGTTGGGCGGCGGGGTCAGGTTAGGGGTTGGGCGAGATCGGCGATGAGGTCGGACGCCGCTTCCACGCCGACGGAAACGCGCAGCAGGCGCTCGTTGATGCCTCGAGCGCGCCGCTCGGCGTCCGGAACGTCGGCGTGTGTCTGCGTGTAGGGATAGGTGATGAGCGACTCGACCCCACCCAGGCTCTCCGCGTACTGCAGCAGCTGCACCCGGTTGAGGAGGGCGATGGCCGTCGCTTCGTCATCGACCTCGAAGGAGAGCATGGAGCCGAAACCGCGCGACTGCCGGCGGGTGACGTCGATGCTGGGGTGGTCGGCGAGGCCCACATAGTGCACCGCGCGCACCTTGGGATGACCGCGAAGCCAACCGGCGATGGTGATGGCGTTGGATTGCGAGGCCTCCATGCGCAGGGCCAGCGTCTTGATGCCGCGGATCTGCAGCCAGGCATCGAAGGGACCCAGCGCGTACCCGACCGAACCGAAGATGGCACGGATGCGCTCGGCCAGTTCCCGGGAGTCGACCACCACGTAGCCGGCCAGGCTGTCGTTGTGTCCGCCGAGGTACTTGGTGCCCGAGTGCACGACGATGTTGGCGCCCAGTTGCAGGGGGTTCTGGAAGTAGGGCGAGAGGAAGGTGTTGTCGACGATCAGCAGCAGCCCGCGTTCGCGCGCCACCGCGGCCACGGCTGCGATGTCTGTCACGAGCATCATGGGGTTGGTGGGCGTCTCCACGAAGATGGCCTTGGTGTTGGGGCGGATCCTCGCGCGCACGGCGGCAACATCATTGGTGTCGACGGCGTCGAAGGAGATGCCGTTCTTGGCCATGACGGTACGGAAGTAGCGGATGCTGCCGCCATAGAGGTCGTCGGAGTGGATGATGTGGTCGCCCGGCGCGAAGAGCTCGCCGACACAGGCCAGAGCCGCCATACCGGTGCTGCAGGCCACTGCGTCCACGCCGTACTCCAGATCGGCGACGAGCCGCTCCAGATGGTTGCGCGTGGGGTTCTCGATGCGCGAGTAGTCGAAGCCGGTGGTCTCGCCGACACCCGGATGGGCGAAGGTGGCGGTGGCGTAGATGGGAACCGAGACGGCACCCATGGCATCCCGTGGCTGGTCGCCCCCGTGCACCACACGGCTGCGAATGTCCATGTGCCCTCCTGCGACCTCGCTCGATAGTGGCACAGCGTAGGTGCACCCCGAAAGCCCACGGCCGGCGCCCCGTCGGTTCGGGGCCCAGGGCCGGGGTCGGTTCTGCGGTGGCGGCCCGCGGGAAGTCATGGCACGGGTTCGGCGTTGTAGCCGCTGGTCTGGCATCCTTTCCCAGCAAGCCGGAGGAACACATGCCCACGTACGAATACCTATGTCAGGACTGCGAGCAGCCGCTCGAGGTCTTCCAGTCGTTCTCGGACGACGCGCT
>DAHWFQ010000125.1:0-3620 GCA_027324895.1 Actinomycetota bacterium
GCGCGCAACTCAACGGCGTCGGACATCGAGACCTCCTTTCCCGCCTCACCGGACGGTTCTTAAAGGATGTCGTTGGAGGGAGTCTAGCCTGCCCGGCGTCGGCCCCTGGAAGCGGGCCCCCGTGGGCCGGAGATGCCAGAGGGCCCGCGTGGGCGGGCCCTCTGTCGCAATTCCCAGGTGGCGCGATACCGCGAGCCCGACAGCGGGGAGCTAGCGACTGCGACCCATGGTGTGGACGCGAACCATGTTCGTGCCACCCACCAGGCCGGGCGGGGCGCCGGCGACAATGACGACCTTCTCGTTCAGGGAGACCCGGCCCGAGGCGAGCAGTGCCGCCTCCAGCTGGTCGACCATGTGGTCGGTGTGATCCACCGGCGGCACCAGGTAGGTGTCGATGCCCCAGACGAGTGACAGCACGGATCGCGTGCGCTGGTGCGGCGTGAAGGCGAGCAGCGGGGTGTCACGTCGATGGCGCGCCAAGGCCCGCGCGGAGTGCCCGGTCTCGGTGAAGGCCACCAGGTAGCGCGCCTTCAGGGCGTGCGCCACCTCAGTGGCCGCCCAGGTGACGACGAGCCCGGTGCGCGGGTCGTTCTCGACGTACGGCAGGTGCGGCAGGGCCGTGAGCGACTCGGTCTCCATGTGCTCGATGATGCGTCCCATCGTCTGCACGGTCTCGAGCGGGTGCTCGCCAACGCTGGTCTCGCCGCTCAGCATCAGGGCATCGGCGCCGTCGAGTACCGCGTTCGCGACGTCGGACACCTCGGCGCGCGTGGGACGTGAGGCGTGCTCCATGGAGTCCAGCATCTGCGTGGCCACGATCACCGGGCGGCCGGCGAGCCGCGCCGCCATGATGCACCGCTTCTGCACGAGCGGGACCTGCTCCAACGGCAGTTCCACCCCGAGGTCCCCGCGCGCCACCATGATCCCGTCGAAGGCCTCGATGATCTCATCCAGGTTCTCGACGGCCTGCGGCTTCTCGATCTTGGCGATGACGGGCACGCGGATGCCCTCCTCCACCATGATGGCCTCGACATCCTCGAAGTCCCTGGCGTTGCGCACGAACGACAGTGCGATGAAGTCCACACCGGTGCGCAGCGCCCAGCGCAGGTCGTCGACGTCCTTCTCGGACAGGGCCGGCACACTCACGGCCACTCCGGGCAGGTAGATCCCCTTGTTGCTCGAGATGAATCCGCCCTCGACGACCTCCGTCACGACGTCGGTCTCGGTCACCTTCACGGCCTGCAGCGAGATGCGGCCGTCGTCGATGAGGATGCGGTCCCCTGGCTTCACGTCGCCGGGCAAGCCCTTGTAGGTCGTGGAAGCACGCTTGGCGGTGCCGTCGATGTCCTCGATCGTGATGGTGAACCTGTCACCCTTCCGGATCTCGACCTTGCCGGCGGACACGATGCCGAGCCGGATCTTCGGGCCCTGCAGGTCGGCCAGGATCCCGACCGCCTTGCCGCACTCGTCCGCGGCCTGGCGCACGTTGTTGTAGCGCGCGAGATGGTCCGCGTGCTCACCATGCGACATGTTCAGCCTGGCGACGTTCATGCCGACGGCGACGAGCGCGCGGATCTGGTCGAGGGACTCCGTGGCCGGTCCCAGGGTGCACACAATCTTGGCGCGACGCACATTCCCTCTTTCTGTCGGGTCGTGGAAAGCGTACTTGTTCAGACCACCATGGAACGGGTCGTGGGTGCGATCGGCAGGGGCAGCGCAGTGGTCCCCATGAGGTAGCGATCGACGCATGCAGCCGCCGAGCGCCCCTCGGCGATGGCCCAGACGATGAGCGACTGCCCACGGCCCGCGTCACCGGCGGTGAACACCCCGGGGACGTTGGTGGCGAAGTCCGCGTCGCGTGCGATGTTCCCGCGGGCATCGATCGCCACGCCCAGCTGCTCGACGAAACCCCCCTGATCCACGCCCGTGAAGCCCATGGCCAGGAACACGAAGTCCGCGGGGATCTCGCGTCGCGAGTTCGGCACCTCGACGAAGGCGCCGCCCTCGAACCTGGCGTCCGCGATGACCAGCGCTCGCAGGTTTCCCTTGTCATCCTTGAGGAACTCCTGGGTCTGCACGGCGTACACGCGCTCACCGCCCTCCTCGTGGGCGGATGTCACCTTGAAGGTCATGGGGAAGGTGGGCCAGGGCCAGTTCTCGGGGCGAGCCTCGGAGGGCCGCGGCATGATCTCCAGCTGCGTCACGGATGCCGCACCCTGACGGTGTGCGGTCCCCAGGCAGTCGGCGCCGGTGTCCCCGCCGCCGATGATCACGACGTGCTTGCCACCGACGTGGATCGGCGGCTGCACGTAGTCACCCTGCGTGTACCGATTCGCCTGTGGCAGGTACTCCATGGCCTGGTGCACGCCGATGGCGTCCCGGCCCGGGATGGGCAGGTCCCGCGCCTTGGTCGCGCCGACGGTGAGCACCACGGCGTCGTAGCGGGCACGGATGTCCGCTGCGGAGACGTCGTGGCCCACGTCGACGCCGGGGCGGAAGCGCACACCCTCGGACTCGAGTTGCGCGATGCGCCGGTCCAGGACCGACTTCTCCATCTTGAACTCGGGGATGCCATACCGGAGCAGGCCGCCGATGCGATCGGCGCGCTCGAACACCGCGACGGTGTGACCGGCACGCGCCAACTGCTGGGCGGCGGCCAGCCCAGCAGGACCGGAACCGATGACCGCGACCGTCCTGCCGGACAGGCGCTCCGGCGGGCGTGGCGTCAGCCAGCCCTCCTTGAACGCACGCTCGACGATGGTGACCTCGATCTGCTTGATCGTGACGGGGTCCTGGTTGATGCCGAGCACGCACGCTGACTCGCAGGGTGCGGGGCACAGGCGGCCGGTGAACTCCGGGAAGTTGTTCGTGGCATGCAGACGATCGGTCGCCGTCCGCCAGTCGTCCTTCCAGGAGAGGTCGTTCCACTCGGGGATGAGGTTCCCCAGCGGGCACTGGCTGTGGCAGAAGGGGATGCCGCAGTTCATGCAGCGTCCCGCCTGCTTCTGCAGGTGGTCCACCGGGAAGTCCTCGTAGACCTCCCTCCAGTCCTTCAGGCGCACGGCGACGGGCCGACGCTTCGGCGTCTCGCGTCCCGTGGTGAGGAATCCGCGCGGGTCAGCCATGAGTCGCCTCCATGATCGCGGCCAGCTCGTCGCGGCCCTCCAACTTGGCCCGGGCCGAAGCCTCGAGCACGCGCTTGTAGTCGCGCGGCATGATCTTGCTGAAGCGCGTGACCTCCAGGTCCCAGTCAGCGAGCAGCGCAGCCGCCACCGGGGATCCCGTCTCATCGGCGTGGTCATGCACGATGGAGCGCAGCTCGGCACGATCGGCCTCGGTCAGGGGCTCCACCTCGACCATCTCGCTGTTGACACGCGATGACGTGAGGTCGAGCACGAAGGCAACGCCCCCCGACATGCCGGCGGCGATGTTCCTGCCATGCCTGCCCAGGATGACCGCGCGGCCACCGGTCATGTACTCCAGGGCGTGATCGCCGACGCCTTCCACGACAACGGTGGCCCCGGAGTTGCGGACGCAGCAGCGCTCGCCCACGACGCCACGGACGTGGATGGTGCCACTGGTCGCGCCGTACGCGAGCACATTGCCCGCGATGACGTTGT
>DAHWFQ010000200.1:0-3508 GCA_027324895.1 Actinomycetota bacterium
CTCACGCGAACGAACTCCAACCGCGACACCGGCGCCTCCAAATCGTGCAGGTACAGTCTGTCGCGGCAGGCGCATCGATACCAGCAGGTGCCGCGGCGCGTCACTGATTTGGGGTTCGCATGAATGAGTTGCTGGAGATTCGCGACCTGGCGCTGCGCATCGCGCTCGAAGTGGCGCCGATCCCGGCTGTCGCCCAACCGCGCGTGCCCCAAGCGCGCACCATGGGCACAGCGTCCAAGTCGACGAACATCGACCTCGTGACCGAACTGGACGGTGCCACCGAGGTGGCCATCACGCGCCTGATCCTCGCCGAGAGGCCCCACGACGGGATCCTGGCCGAGGAAGGTGCGGCGGCGACTTCGGAGAGCGGATACACCTGGGTGATCGATCCCATCGACGGCACGGTCAACTACTTCTTCGGCAGTCCGCAATGGTGCATCTGTATCGGTGTGGTGGACGCTGCGGGCGATGCCGTGGTCGGCGTCGTGCATGCGCCGGTGCTCGGTGAGACCTACGTTGCGGCCAAGGGGGAGGGTGCCTACGTCATCATCGAGGACCAGTGGCTGCGGTTGCAGCCTGAGCCCGAGGTGACACTCGACATGGCACTCGTCGCCACCGGCTTCACCTATGACCGCGACCGCCGCAACGACATGGCGCGGGTCTTCGCCTCACTGGTGCCGCGGGTGCGAGATATGCGGCGCCCTGGTGCAGCTGGCCTCGACATCTGCGGGGTGGCCGCCGGACGGGTCCACGCGTACTACGAACGCGACATCAAGCCCTGGGACGTGACGGCGGGCAGCGTCGTCGCGCAGGAAGCCGGCGCGGTGCTGCTGCGCAGCGGCGAGCCGTTGGGCCGGAACCTCACCATCGTGGCGCAGCCGCGACTGGCGGAGACGCTGCGCCGGGAATTGGCCGGCCTGGGCGTCATCGACTAGTCCAGTCGGCGCATCTCCGCGCGGTACCACGAGGCGTTGTGGACGTAGGTGTCCACCGACTCGGCGATGACATCCTGTGGCGCTGCGTCTTCCACGATCCGGGCCGGCACCCCGCGCGCCAGGGCCCCTGCGGGCACCTGGACGTCGTTGGCGACGACTGCGCCGGCGGCCACGAGCGCTCCGGCGCCCACCCGGGCCCGGGGCAGGACGACGGCCCCGGAGCCTACGAGTGCACCGTCCTCGATGATGCAGCCCTCCATGTGCGCCAGGTGCCCGACCACCACCCCGTCGCCAATGCGCGTGGGCTCGCTCCGCGTGCAGTGGATGACGGCGCCATCCTGGATCGATGTCCTGGCCCCGACCACGATGGCATTGGAATCCCCACGCAGGACCGCCTGGGGCCAGACGCTGGAACCCGGGCCGATGGTCACATCGCCGATGATCACGGCGTCGGGGTGCACGAACGCTGAGGGGTGGATCGAGGGTTCGGCGCTTCCGATGGCATACAGCGGCATGGGAAGAATGCTGGCACATGGAGCGTTGATCGGGCATTGGCGCGCGTCGCGTTGCCACGCTTTGAGCGCGAAGTCAATATGATGCGCGCCGTACGAAGGAGGGCTCATGGCTACCGATTACGACGCGCCGCGTAAAACTGACGACGAACTCGCTGAGGAGAGCATCGAGGAGCTCAAGGCACGTCGCGCCGAGAAGGCGTCGGCGATGGTCGACCTCGATGAAGCCGAACTCGCCGAAACCATTGAACTGCCCGGAGCCGACCTCTCCGATGAAGCGCTGAGCGTGACGGTCCGTCCGCGTCGTAGCGACGAGTTCACCTGCTCGCGCTGTTTCCTGGTGCACCACCGGACGCAACTCGCCAAGGAGAAGAACGGCGAACTCATCTGCACTGAATGCGCGGCCTGACCTAGGCTTTCGGCATGAGCCGGACACGCAAGGCCAAGCGTTCCATCCTGAAGGCGCTCCTGTTGTGGGTGGGCAGGCGCATGTTGGGCCGCGTCCAGAAGCGGTCGCTGCGGAGCATCACCAGACGGCCCAAACCCAAGCGCTTCGCGTTGCCTGTGCCGCCCCGCTTCAGCAAGCGCGCGCTGGCCGTGGCCAAGCGTCCCGGACGTGCGCGACGGGTGCGCAGCCAGCAGGCAGTGGTGAGCAGCTAACCGGGGCCGGTGAGGCCACGCAGGAAGATCACCAAACGGCGTGCAGGCAAGGGGATTGCTGCAGCCCTCCTCACCACGGCTGCGGTCGCTGCCATCAAGTTGGGCGCAGATCGCGTCATGGAATCGGAGCGGGACCAGCATGTCGTCACCCCGGACTTCGATGTCTTCTCCGACGATGACGAGTAGCCCGCTGTACCGGGATGTCCAGTTCTCACGGCTGCCCAATGCCTTCGCGGGCTTCCTGGTGCTGGGGGTCGCCATCGCCGTGGGCGCCATCTATGGGGACTGGACCCGCAATGCGCTGCTCATCCTGGGCCTCGCCTTGGTAGTGGCGGTTGCCATGCGCACGCGGCTCATCGTCGGCATCGAGTCCGAGGCGCTGTGCGTGGGTCGGGCGCGAATCGAGTGGCAGTGGGTCGGACGCGTCGAGGTCCTCGAGGGCGCCACCATGCGCGCGGCACTCACCACGGCGGGCCACCCCAACGACTTCGTGCAGGTGCGTGGCACGACCGCAGGACTCCGCGCCTGGCTCACGGATCCCAGCGACCCGCACCCCAGTTGGCTGGTCTCGGTTCGCCATCCCGAGCAGGTGCGAGCCGCGCTGCGGGCTGTCGGGGTGTTCAGCGATGCTGCCTGAGTTGCTGATCCAGCGCCTGGATCCGGCATTGCCGCTGCCGCGATTCGCCAAGCCGGGCGATGCCGGGATGGACCTGTATGCGCGCGTTGACGCCAGCATCCCCCCGGGTGGCCGGGAACTCGTCCCGAACGGCATCGCCATCGCGCTGCCTGCCGGGTTCGTGGCGCTCGCTGTGCCACGCAGCGGATTTGCCCTGAAGCAAGGCGGGACCCTGCTCAACAGTCCCGGGGTCATCGATGCCGGCTACCGGGGAGAGGTCTGTAGCATCGTGCACAACAGCGGCGCTGAGACCCTGGTGATCGCCCGCGGCGATCGCATCGCTCAGTTGCTCGTGCTGCGACTGCCGGAACTGGCCATCACCGAGGTGGAGGAGCTCCCGGGCACGCATCGCGGAGCAGGCGGATTCGGTTCGACGGGCAGGGGCTGACGATGGCCGGTTTCATCAAGCGATTGCTGCGCAAGCCCGCCGAGCAAGCAACGCCGGCGCACAGCAGGCCGCGGGCCGGCCTCACGCCGATCGCCGAGGCACCGATCGGGCGGATGGTCCGCATTGGTGGCGACATCGCCTCGGTGATCCTGCGCCCGGAGACGACGGTGCAGGCGTTGGAGGCCGAGATCGACGACGGCAGCGCGCGTCTCGTGATCGTGTGGCTGGGACGGAACAGCATTCGCGGCATCGAACCCGGCCGTGGGATCATCATCGAGGGCCGCGTGGTTCGCATGGATGGAGTGCTCATGATGCACAACCCGCGTTACGAGTTGCT
>DAHWFQ010000126.1:0-7634 GCA_027324895.1 Actinomycetota bacterium
GTGAGTCCGAACATCTGCAGGCCGACGTGCCAGATGTAGCCGGTGTCTCCAACCGCCACGCCGTTGTTGATGATGTCCGCGTTCATGCTCGGCAGGTACAGGCTGATGATCACCTGGCTGAGGACGAGCACGGTGATGACAGCGGTGCGCAGTCGGTAGGGACGCAGGAAGGTGCGCAGGATGGAAATGAGCATGCAGATATCTCCTCGCGGGGAGCATACCTGTGCCTTGAATCGTTACATTGCCGGCCCGGGAACAGCGTTGCGGCGCGGACCTCAGCTCAGGGCGGCGCGGATGGCCTTGGTGTGGGCCGGGGTGGAGCCGCAGCAGGAGCCCACGATGTTGATGCCGAGGTCGCGCATCTGCTGCGCGAACGCACCCATCTCCTCGGGCGTGCCCGTGTACTGGAACTCACCGTCGATGAGCTTGGGCAGTCCCGCGTTCGACTGTGTGATGAGGTAGGTCCCCTCGCTGCGGGCGTCTGCCAGCTCCTTGGCGATGATCAGCATCTCATCGGTCCCCCGGCCGCAGTTGGCGCCGATGACGCGCACACCGAGGGCCGTGAGCGTCTTCACCGCCACACCGGGCTTCACGCCCATCATGGTGCGCAGGTTGGTGTCGAAGCTCAGGGTGGCGATGACCGGGACTGCCGGGTCCACCGAATGCGCAGCCGTCACGGCTGCCTCGACCTCCGAGAGGTCGCTCATGGTCTCGATGAGGATGGCGTCGACGCCGCCATCGATGAGGCCCCGGATCTGTTCGGCGAAGATCTCCTTGGCGCCTTCGATGGTGAGTTCGCCCATGGGTTCCATGAGCTCGCCGGAGGGGCCGACATCGCCCATGACGAAGGTGCCCGGGTGGCGATCCGCGACCCGACGGGCGACCTCCGCGCCTGCCTTGTTCAGTTCGTGCACGCGCTGCTCCAGATCGTGCAGGCGAAGCCGCGGCTGGGTGCCACCGAAGGTGTTCGTGGTGATGAGCTGGGCGCCGGCTGCCGCGTACTCCTCGAGGATCCCCTCGACGATGTCCGCGTGCTCGACGTTCCAGAGTTCGGGTGCGCCGCCGTCGGTGAGTCCGCGGTCCTGCAGCATGGTGCCCATGGCGCCGTCGGACACGAGCACTCCGGATTCCAGCGCAGCGTAGAGGTCACTCACGAGTCGGTTCCCTTCAGTTCGTCGAGCATGGCGTTGAGCGCGGCTTCGTCGAGGCGGGCCTCGAGTTCGTGGGCGACTGCCTCGCACACCTCGTGTGGGGTGCCCTCACGTGTCGTCCACGGGGTCTTGTTCCAGCCGGACAGGTAGGCGTCGGCATCACTCTCGCCCAGACGCATGGCCGCTTCATCGATCGCTTCCTGGAAGCGAGCCGCGAGTTGCACCTTGGCCACGACATCGCCGTCGCGCGCGACGACGATCGAGGGGAAGTCGTGCCATTGCGTGATCTGGAACTCAGCCATGGCCGAACCATACCCATGCCGTTGGGACCTTCGTCCGTGCCTGCCCCTGATCGGGCCCAGCGCAGGCCGGGAAGTACCGGGCAGGTTCAGTCCGCAGTCCAGTGCTCGACCACAGGCGGCTCGGCGAAGAAGGGTCCGATGTGCCCACGCCACTCGGGGAAGAGGGGTCCACCGCGGAAGCCCTCGGTGTGGTCCTCCAGGGTGTCCCAGGAGATGCAGAGCAGGAAGGTGTTCGGCCGTTCGATGCCGCGACGGACCTCAATGCCGCGGAAGCCGTGGGCGCGTGCGATGACGAGCTTCGCCCGCTCCAGCGCATCGAGGAACTCGTCGGCCCTGCCGTCGAGGATGGTCATGAAGGCGGCTTCGAGGATCATGGGGGGCTCCTAGCGGACGATGGCGTGCTTGTCGGCGTGGTCGGGGTGCAGCACGAAGGCCATGGACACGGCGATGGCGATGAGACCGGCCATACCCAACAGTGCCGCCGTGAGTGGGATCACCTGCGCCACGTTGGCGAGCGTCACACGTCCGATGAGGCCGAACGATGAGGTCATGAAGCCGGTGATCATGAGGGCGCGGGCGCTGGGCAATCCGGGGATGCGGCCGGCGGCCGTGGTGAAGGCGGAGGGCATGGGCCCCACTGCCAGGCCGAGGAAGGCGTAGGCGACGCAGCTGAACGCGAGCGCGGCGGTCGTCGAGGAGCTGTGGGTATGGGACGCGGCCAGCAGGAAGACCAGGTAGCCGATGGTTCCCACGATGCCGTAGACGCGGATGGTGCTGGGCAGACCCAGGCGATCGATGACTCGCGAGGCACTCAGGCGCGACAGCAATTGCATCAGCATGAACGCCGTGAAGGCGTAGCCGTTCGGTCCCACGGCGACATGGAAGTCCTGGTGCAGCAGCACCGAACTCCAGTCACCGGCAGAGACCTCCGCGAGGAAGCCCAGCACCTGGGCCAGGCCGATGAGCAGTAGGAGCCGCAACGCCCCGCGCGGGATGCGTTCGTCCCGAGGCAGTTGCGTGGGATCGTCATGGGGGCGGTCCTCGAACTGCGAACTCAGGAGGTTGTGGCCGCCGATCAACTGCATGGTGGTACTGATGGCGCCGCTGCAGAGGAGTGCTTCCAGCGGCGTCACATAGGGCGCGGCCAGGCTCGACACGAGTGCGGCCGACATGGTGCCCATGCTCCAGAAGGCGTGTGCCTGCGGCACGAAGGAGCGGCCCAGGCCCTGTTCCACGAGCACGGCCTGGCTGTTGGTCGCCAGGTTCGTGCAGGAGTAGGTGATGCCGCCCGCGAAACCGACGACGGCCAGCCACCCCACTGACGGCACCAGCGCGTTCGAGACGCTCGTGCAGGTGATGAAGATGATGCCGAAGCGCGTCACCGGCTTGCTGCCGAAGGTGTGGGCCAGTCGACTCCCAAGGTAGGTGCCGATGAAGGCCCCCGCTCCTCCGATGGCGATGGCCGAGCCGTAGGCCGCGTTGTCCGCACCCACATGCAACTTGATCTCCGCCAGCCGGGGTACGACAGCGCCCACGGGCATGCCCATGGCGAAGAAGATCCAGCGAAGCGCACGTGACGCCGCTTGGTAGGGGTTTCGCGTCACCCCCTGACCCTACCGACCACCGTCACCACCACTGAAACGATCAAGGGGCGTTGCCATCGGTTCGCATCAGTGCTGTGCGAGGGTCACTGTCGTCGTGTGCGAGTAGAAGTCCAGCGCTGCCAGGCCTTGCTCCCGCATGCCGTAGCTGGACATCTTGTCCCCGCCGAAGGGCGCGTAGTAGTCGACGCCCGAGGTGGGGGCGTTGAGCTTCACCACGCCCGTGTGTGCCTGGGCGGCAAGCGAGGTGAGCTGGTTGACGTCCCTGCCGTGGATGCCGGTCACCAGGCCGTACTCCACGGAGTTCGCCATCTCGATGGCCTCCTGGGGGGTGGCTGCCCGGTGCATCGTCACGATGGGCCCGAAGACCTCGTTGCACGACAGCGGATGGTCGACCGGCAGGCCGGCCAACACGACCGGCCGCACGAACAGGCCCTGGGCCGGGGCGTCACCGGTGAGGAAACGGGCTCCGGCGGCTCGCGCACTGTCCAGTGCGCCCTCGAAGTCGCGTAGGGAGGCCGGATTGATGAGCGGTCCCACGATGGTCGCCGGGTCGGCCGGATCGCCCGCCATGAGGGCTTCCACGGCCTGCACGAAGGGCGCCTCGAAGTCCCCATCCCCGACCACGATGACCCGCGAGGTTGCCGTGCACTTCTGACCCGCGAAGGACATGGCGGCTCCGGCGATGATGGAGGCGGTCTTCTCGTAGTCGGCGTCCGCGAGGACGATGGCGGCGTTGAGCCCACCCATCTCCGCCTGCACCGGGATGTTCCGAGCGGCCGCTGTCATGACGATCTGGCGTCCGACGATGGTGGAGCCGGTGAAGGAGATGCAGTCGGCGTGGGAGATGATGGCATTGCCCACGTCCGCGCCACCACCGACTGCCACGGTGAGCAGGCCCTCTGGCAGGTGGGGCGAGATCACGTCCTGCAGGAACAGTGCGCACGCGATGGCGTCCTGCGAGGGCTTCATGACGACGGCGTTGCCCGCGCACAGTGCCGGCGCTGCCTTCCAGAGCGGGATGGCGATGGGGAAGTTCCAGGGCGTGATCAGGCCGACCACTCCGTGCGGTCGACGCTCCGACCAGAGCATGACGCCCGCCGACGGGGGCAGCACGTCGCCCTTGGGCATGAACGAGGCCTGGGCGTAGTAGCGCAGCAGTGCGACGCCTCGGGCCACCTCGCCCTTGGCCTCGCTCCAGGGCTTGCCGACCTCACGCACCACGAGCGAGGTGGCTTCCTCGGCACGGGCCTCCAAGGCGCTCGCCGCCGCATTGAGCGCGGAGGCGCGGTTGGCGGCACCCATGGCCCACCACTTGGTCTGGGCTGTCCGCGCCTGCTCGAACGCCTGTGCGACGTCCTCCGCGCTCATGCGCTCGACGGCGACGACGAGGTCGTTGGGGTTCTGGGGTGATCGCGATTCGATGGTGCTCATCACTGCCTACAGTTCGAAGCCGGTGGGGAAGGGGTCAGAGGGGTCGTACACGTACTCGGCATGCCCGGTGACCCAGGCCCTGCCCTTGATGGTGGGGATGACCGCCGGCAGGTCGCCGACCGTCGTCTCCTCGATGAGGCGCCCGATGAAGTGGGTGCCGATGAACGATTCGTTGATGAAGTCGGTGTGCAGCGGCAGTTGGCCCCGGGCATGCAACTGCGCCATGCGCGCACTCGTGCCGGTGCCGCAGGGGGAGCGGTCGAACCAGCCGGGATGGATGGCCATGGCGTGGCGTGAGTGCCTGGCGGTGGAGCCGGGTGCCTCGAGGTAGATGTGGTGCACCGAGCGGATCTCCGGATTGGCGGGGTGCACCGGTTCGTCGACGGCGTTGATCGCGTCCATGGTCTTGAGTGCAGCCGCGAGCATGGCCTGCTTGTTGGCACGCGAGTGCTCGAGCCCGAAGCGCTCGGTGGGGATGATGGCGTAGAAGTTCCCGCCGAACGCCATGTCGTACTCGATCTCCCCGAAGCCGGGGACCTCCACAGTGCGCCCGAGGCCCACGGCGAACGAGGGCACATTCGTGAGCGTGACGCTCTTCGCGCGGCCCGCCTCGACCTCGACGGTGGCGATGACCAGGCCCGCGGGGGTGTCGAGGCGGATGGTCGTGATGGGCTCGTGCACCTCGACCAGTCGCTCGTGCACGAGCACGGTTGCAGCGCCGATGGTTCCATGGCCGCACATGGGAAGGCAGCCCGACACCTCGATGTAGACGATGCCCCAGTCCGCATCCGGACGCGTCGGCGGCTGCAGGATGGCGCCGCTCATGGCGGGGTGCCCACGCGGCTCGTTCATGAGCAACAACCGGATGTCGTCCATGTGCTGCATGAAGTGACGACGCTTGTCGAACATGGAATCACCCGGGATGGTGCCCACGCCCTCGGTGATCACGCGTGTCGGCATGCCCTCCGTGTGGGAGTCGACGGCGACGAAGCGTTGTGCGTGAGCGGTCATGGCTTCAACGGGCTCCATTCGCCATCGCTGCCGAGGTCGCGCTCCGCACGGAGGCCTCCTGCTCGGCGGTGAGCAGTTGGCGCGGTGCGCGACAGGGTCCACCGTAGCGCCCTGTCATGTCCATCGAGTACTTGATCGCCTGCACGAACTCGGTCTTGGAATCCCAACGCAGCAACGGATGCATGAGTCGGTACAGCGGCAGTGCGGCCTCGACGTCCCGTGCCACGGCGAGTCGGTACAACTCGCCACAGGTCACCGGGAAGGCGTTGGTGTAGCCAGCCACCCAGCCGACGACGCCGGCGATGCCGAGTTCCAGCAGCACATCGTCGGAGCCGATCATGAGTTCGAGGCCGGGGGCGAGCTCGGCGAGCTCGTAGGCACGGCGCACGTCACCGGTGAACTCCTTGACCGCGACGATGTACCCGGCGCCATGGAGGCGGGCGAGCAGCGGCGGCAGCAGGTCGATCTTGGTGTCGATGGGGTTGTTGTAGGCGACCACCGGAAGACCGACCGCGGCGATCTCGCGGTAGTGCTGCATGACCGCGCGCTCGTCCCCCCGGTAGGCGTTGGGTGGCAGGGACATCACGCACTGCGCTCCGGCGGCAGCCGCCTGCTCGGCCCAGCGCACTGACTCGGCGGTCCCGTAGGCGCCCGTCCCGGCCATGACCGTGAAGCCGGCAGGCGCCGACTCGACGGCCACCGTCACCGCGCGTGCCCGCTCCTCGGGGGTGAGCGTCTGGTACTCCCCGAGGCTGCCGTTGACGGCGACGCCCTGCGTGCCATTCGCGGCAAGCCAGGCGACGTGCGCCGCGTGCGCGTCGAAGTCGATGGAGAGGTCGCTTTGGAGCGGCAGGGTGGTGGCGGTCAGGATGCCGTGCCACGGCTTGCGCGTCATCGCATCGTCTGCGGTCATGTCTTCTCCTACTGGTGCGCGTGCGGGAACAGTAATATATTACTGACCGGATCGGCAAGAGTAGGGTGCTTTCATGCGAGTCGTAGTCATCGGAGCCGGTGTCATCGGAGCCGCCAGCGCGTACCACCTGGCCCAGCGGGATCATGAGGTCACCGTCATCGACGCCGGTCGTGCGGGACAGGGCGCGTCGTTCGGCAACGCCGGCTGGATCTGCCCTGCGGATTCGGGGCCCGTGGCTGCTCCGGGCATGGTCCTGCAGGGCCTGAAGTGGATGCTGCGCGCCGATTCACCGTTGTTCATCAAGCCCCGGCCCTCCCTGCCGTTCGCGAGGTTCCTGCTGCAGATGGCGGCGAAGTGCAATGCCGATGACTTCCGTGCCGGCCTGCGGGCGAACATCGGGCTCTTCGCCGATTCCATGCAGGTGTTCGACGACTGGAAACGCGACGGCGTGGACTTCGAGATGTACGACGACGGCCTCCTCGTCGCCATCCTCGGCAAGGAGAAGTTTGAGCACCACCTCCACGACCTCGACATCGTGCGCGATGCCTGCTTCGAACCGCAGGCCCTCATCGGTGACGACGTGCGCGTGCAGGAGCCTGCCCTCACGGACCAGGTCCATGGCGGGATCCTCTTCCCGCATGAGCGCCAGGTCCGGTCCGAGACGTTGACACCGGGGCTGGTGGCGCGGGCGCGCCGCCTGGGTGTGGAGTTCAGGGAGCTCTGCGCCTTCGAGGGCATCGTGCGCGATGGCAATCGCGTCGTCGCTGTGCGCACGTCCGAGGGTCGACTGGCCTGCGACGCGGTGGTCGTTGCCGCAGGCGTCTGGTCAGCGGGTGTCGCTCGTGCCTTCGGTGTGCATCTCGCCATCGAGCCGGGCAAGGGCTACAGCATCGAGTACGGGAGTTCTCCGGTGCGGCTGCGGTCGAACATCTCGTTCGCGGAACGCAAGGTCGTGGCCACGCCGCTCGGCTCTGCACTGCGCCTGGCCGGCACCATGGAGTTCGCCGGCTACGACGCGTCGGTGAACGCCGTGCGCGCGGACGCGATCCGACGTGGTCCAGTCGGATTCCTGCGCGATTGGTCGGCCCCAGCGCCCGCTGCCGAGGCTTGGGCGGGCTTCCGGCCCATGACCCCTGACTCCCTCTCCATGATCGGCCGCCTGGGCAGGCACGACAACGCCTATGTGGCGTCAGGACACGGCATGTTCGGCATCACCCTCGCG
>DAHWFQ010000227.1:0-30073 GCA_027324895.1 Actinomycetota bacterium
CTCGTCGCCGGGCCCGTACACCCCGCGATCGTCCACCCAGGAGGGCTGCGGGTCGTGGGGTATGGCCCGCACCGCCAGGTCGTAGACACGCCGCCATGAGCGCCTGTCGGTGACCGCGACCTCACCGGTGGCGAGCAGCCACTCCACGGCGTCCTTGGCCTCCGACCATCGCCACCAACCGGCTTCACGACGGGCGCCGCCCAACTCGGTGGCGGTGAGCGGACCTTGGTCGGCGAGGGCGCGGCGAACAGTGTCGACGGCACGTGCGTTGACACCCCAGCGCTGGGGCTTGGCGAGGATGCCGCGGCGTCGGAAGGCGAACAGCGGATAGCTCTCGATGGGCAGGATGCAGGCCGCGTGGGACCAGTACTCGAAGGCCCGGCCATGCCCCCAGTACGTGCGCTCCACGCGCTCACGTCCCACGGCACCCAGCCGGGCGTAGGCGGTGAGTTCGTGCGAGCGTGCGAGCACCGAGATGGTGTCGAGTTGGACCGCTCCCAGGTGCGTGAGCAGGGCGGGCACGGACGTCAGCCTGCGACGGTCCAGTCCCTGGGCCCGGATGGCGAGCCGCGCTGCCTCGGAACGTGACAACTGCGGTGGCTGCATCGGCCGAATCTACCGAGTCGCGATGGGCGGAGGCCGGATCACGGAATGGTTACGATGGTGCCACGCGTCGGAAAGGTGACCACGTGTCCGTCATTGACAGGCTGCTGCGTGCAGGCGAGGGCAAGATCGTTCGCAGTCTCGAGGCCATGGCCAAGCAGGTGAACGCGCTCGAGCACACGATGACGCCACTCACCGATGCGGAACTGCGCGGGCTCACGGGCGAGTTCAAGACGCGCCATGCCGGCGGCGAATCGCTCGACGACCTGCTGCCTGAGGCCTTCGCCGCGGTGCGCGAGGCCTCCCGGCGCACGCTGGGCCAGCGCCACTACGACGTGCAGCTCATGGGCGGTGCGGCGCTCCACCTCGGCAACATCGCGGAGATGCGCACTGGTGAGGGCAAGACGCTCGTCGCCACGCTGCCCTCCTACCTCAATGCCATCGCCGGCAAGGGCGTGCACGTCGTCACCGTGAACGACTACCTGGCAGAGCGCGACTCCGAGTGGATGGGCCGTATCCACCGCTTCCTGGGGCTCGAGGTCGGCGTGATCCTCGCCAACATGACGCCCGCCGAGCGTCGCGTCGCCTACAGCGCGGACATCACCTACGGCACCAACAACGAGTTCGGCTTCGACTATCTCCGGGACAACATGGCATGGAGCGCCGACGAGCTGGTGCAGCGCGGCCACTACTTCGCCATCGTCGACGAGGTCGACTCCATCCTCATCGACGAGGCCCGCACGCCCCTCATCATCAGCGGCCCCTCCGACGACACCAATGCGCTGTACCCGCAGTTCGCGACGCTCGCCATGCGCCTGCACGCAGGAACCGACTACGAGGTCAACGAGAAGAAGCGCACGGTCGGCATCCTCGAGGCGGGCATCGCCCGCGCGGAGGAGTGGCTCGGCATCGAGAACCTGTACGAATCCGTGAACACGCCGCTCATCGGCCTGCTGAACAACGGCATCAAGGCCAAGGAGTTGTTCAAGAAGGACCGCGACTACGTCGTGATGAACGGCGAGATCCTCATCGTCGACGAGCACACCGGGCGCATCCTGTCCGGCCGTCGCTACAACGACGGCATGCACCAGGCCATCGAGGCCAAGGAGGGCGTGGAGATCAAGGGCGAGAACCAGACGCTCGCCACCATCACCCTGCAGAACTACTTCCGTCTCTACGACAAGCTCGGCGGCATGACCGGCACGGCCATGACCGAGGCGGCGGAGTTCAACCAGATCTACAAGCTGGGCGTCGTGCCCATCCCCACCAACCGCCCCATGGTGCGCGCGGACCAGCCCGACCTCGTGTACCGCACCGAGCAGGCCAAGCTCAATGCGGTCATCGAGGACATCGTGGAACGCCATGCGCAGGGCCAGCCGGTCCTCGTCGGCACCACCAGCGTCGAGAAGAGCGAGGTGTTCTCCACCGCGCTGCGCAAGCGGGGCGTGCCGCACCAGGTGCTCAACGCCAAGCACCACGAGCGCGAAGCCGCCATCGTGGCGCAGGCCGGCCGCAAGGGCGCCGTCACCGTTGCCACCAACATGGCGGGCCGTGGCACCGACATCATGCTCGGTGGCAATCCCGAGGCGATCGCCCGGGCGGTGCTGGCCCAGCGCAACCTGAATCCGGTCGACACACCGGAGGAGTTCGAGGCGGCCTGGCCCGACGCCGTTGCCTCGGCCACTGCGTCCGTGGCTGCCGAGCACGAGGAAGTGGTCGCACTCGGGGGTCTCTACGTCCTCGGCACGGAACGCCACGAATCCCGTCGCATCGACAACCAGTTGCGCGGCCGTTCGGGACGTCAGGGCGACCCCGGTGAGTCCCGCTTCTACCTGTCGTTGCAGGACGACCTCATGCGCCTGTTCAAGGCCGACATGGTGGACTCGTTCCTGCGGCGCTTCAACGTCCCCGACGATGTGCCGATCGAGGCCAAGATGGTGACGAACGCCATCCGTTCCGCGCAGACCCAGGTGGAGGCGCAGAACTTCGAGATCCGCAAGAACGTCCTCAAGTACGACGAGGTCCTGAACCGCCAGCGCCTGGTGGTGTACGGCGAGCGGCACGACGTGCTCATGGGCGCCGACATCTCCGAGCACATCGGCCAGTTCCTCGCAGACACCGTGGCCGGATACGTCGACGCCGAGACCTCGGCCGCCTATCAGGAGGAGTGGGACCTCGAGCGCCTGTGGGGTGCGCTCTCGACGGTCTACCCGGTGGGCCTCTCCATCGAGGAGGCGGCCGGACTGGATGCCGACGCCCTCGTGGACGCCCTGTGTGTGGATGCGGAACGTGCATACGCCGCTCGGGAGGAGTCACTGTCGTCCCCGGTCATGCGCGAACTCGAGCGCAAGGTCGTCCTCTCGGTGCTGGATCGCAAGTGGCGGGAGCACCTGTACGAGATGGAGTACCTGCAGGAGGGCATCGGACTTCGTGCACTCGCACAGCGTGATCCGCTCGTGGAGTACCAGCGCGAGGGCTTCGACCTGTTCACCGCGATGATGGACGGCATGAAGGAGGAGTCGGTCGGATTCCTGTTCCATGTCGATGTCAACATCGAGGAGGAGGCGGCCGAGGCCGAGCAGGTGCCGGAGGTCGAGGTCAAGGGCTTCGCCTAGCGCCGTCCGCAGCAGTTGACGTACGTCGCGCCCTCCGAGGACGGGTCGGCGCGCGTCGATCGCGAACCGGTGGAGGCGGCCAGCACGGTTGGTCGGAACGACGCCTGTCCTTGCGGTTCCGGCAAGAAGTACAAGCGTTGCCACGGCGCACCCGGCGCCTGATCAGCCCATCTCGAAGGCCGTTGCCAGCCACTGGTTGCCCCGGGCGTTGAGCCTGATGGCGACGGCCCGATAGCGCTCACCGTCGTGGACGACGGCGCTGATCTCTGCTGCCTCCGGATGCGGTTGGTAGCAACGGATCGAGGAGATGCGCGGCCGTGGGAGCACGGAGCCGGACCGCCGCCTGCGGGCGATGCTGTACTTGCTCGTGTGCAACGCGAGCACATGGAGTGTGCGCGCGTCGACGAGCCGGGCCAACTGCCCGGCCGGTCGGCTGCCCAGCATGATCTCGAAGGAGGCCTGGGTGATGCGGCCACCCCACTGCTTGGCATCGGGCAGCGAGCGCGCCGGCTCGACCTTCACCTCCACCGGGCGGGGCACTGACCAGGCCCACTCCAGCGGCAGCACCAACTGCTCGGGTTCGTCCACCAGGGTGCTCTTGGCCTCGTCGGCCATGGCGAGCAGACGGAGCGTGACGACCGGCGAGCACCCGAGGGCGATGTCCTTACGTGCGGCAACCGGGCTCATGCCAGCGCTCCCGGTGGCAGCATGATGTGCTGGCCCGGACGGATGAGTTCGGGATGGTCGCCGATGAGGGCCCGATTGGCGCGCCAGATGGCCTTCCAGCCCTCGGTGGTCGTCGCGTCCGTGGCATCGTCGAGGTGCGCCTGCGCGATGCTCCAAAGCGAATCCCCGGTGCGCACGACGTAGATCGAGCCGGCCGACGCGGGGGCGGGGCTGCTGTGCTGGGCGACCTGTGGGGTCACGCTCGCTGCGACGTGTGACGAGCCGCCGTCGCGGTCGAAGTCGAGCTGGGCCGTCGGTGTGATCGCGGACCGCACGGGCAGCGGTGCGGGCACCGCGGGCGCAGCACGCAGGGCCGGTGCATCGGAGGCCCCGGCATCGCGGTCGAGGTTGATCGACGCCAGGGCCTGCTCGTCACCGGACGCCCCGGACGCCCATGTGGGCGCCGCAATCGAGGTGATCCCGATGACCAGGCTGCCGATGAGCTGGGCGGTGCGTGGCATCACCCGCGCCGCCGTCCCGTGGAGGTGTCGTTGGCCGGTGATCGCGGCATAGGCGTGGATGCAGAGTGCGACCACCAGGCGCAGCATGGGGATGACGACCGCCAGCACGAACACGGTGGACAGCGCAATGACCCAACTCGTGGTGAGCGGATCGGACTCGAAGAGTTTGGGCATGTGGCCTCCTTGCGGGGATTCAAGAGCGACGCCACGGTGCCGACAAGGATGCGATCGGGCCACGCATGGACATGTCCTGTGGATGGCGACCGCCGTCGGAGGGGCGGTGCTCAACAATGCGTCCGTCCCGACGAGGAGGTCGCATGCGTGCATTGGTCCAGGAGCCACGGATCTTGGCGGGCATCGGCCTCATGCTCGCCGCCACCCTCGCCGGCGCGCTGTTCCTGCAGCACGCCAGCCAGCGCGCGTCGGTCTGGCAGTTCTCCCGGTCGCTGGCAGCGGGGACCGTGCTCTCAGCCGCCGATGTGCACCTCACGGAGGTGGCGATGGAGGGCAGCGTGTATGCGCGCGCCGCGGACCGCGTCGTGGGCAGGCAACTGGCACGCGATGTCACGGAGGGTGAACTGCTCGCACTGGCATCGCTGCACGCGGCCACCGCCCACTTCCAGGAAGTCGTGGTGCCCACGGCCAAGTTGCACCTGCCACCGGACACCCGCCGGGGCCAGCGTGTCGCTGTCTGGTGGAGCTCGCGACCGGACGGCAGCGCGCCGACGACGACCGCTCGCGTGCTCGCCTCCGCGCGCGTCCTGGGAACCACGACCGCCGACGTCGGTGCCGGGCAGGGCGTGGTGCTCGCGGTGGCGCCGAAGGACGTGCAGCGGTTGGTGCTGGCGATCCGGAGTGGTGACATCGACCTGGTTCGCTTGGACGCCTCGCGATGACCACAGGCGTCGGCATGGCCTGCGGTGAGGTGGCCTGGGAGCGGGCAGTCCTCGCTGAGGCCGGCCTGCACGGCGAACTCGAGGTGGCTCGGCGCTATGTGGATGTGGCAGGCATGGAGCGCGACGCCCGCACCGGGCGGCTGCCGGCGGTCATCATCATGAGCCCGGCCCTGCGCGGGTTCCTCGAGGCCCCGGTCAAGGCGCTGTCGTCGGCCACACACGTCATCGTCCTCCTCGACTCCATCCGCCCGCCCTGGCTGCTCGGGTCGGGGCTCGACTGCCGTGAAGTCGACAGCCTCGACATCGCCGCCTTCGTCGACGGTCTGGCCGGGTTGGCGCCACCGGCAGGAGGCAAAGCGCACGGTCAACCGTTCGGCGCCGGAGTCGTCACCGTGTTCATGGGTGTGAGCGGCGGCAGCGGAACCTCATCCCTCGCGCACCTGTATGCGCGGTCCCGGCCGGAGTCGCTGCTCGTCGAGGGCGACTGCCTGCACCCGTCCCTGGCCTTCCTGCTCGGACGTACGGCGGCGTCGCCGCCTCTCGCTGAGGCCATGGACGGCGAGATCGGCGGTGAGGCATTGGTGCGCCTGGCGGGCGAGGAGCGCGCGCTCACGTTGACGATCGGTGCAGGCGACGAACCGTCGCCGACGGCGTTCCTGCGCGTCGTGGAGCGGGCCAGCCGGTGCTGCCCGGAGGTGATCGTCGACGCGGGCTCGGACTCGCCGTTCCTCGAGCCGTTGCTCGCACGCTGTGACCGCCTGGTGGTCGTCACACCTGCGACCCCACTCGGGATCGTCCGCGTGTGCTCACTCGGTTCGCGGATCCCCCGGCCACCCGGTGGCGTTGCCGTCATCGCGAATCGGGCGCGCAACTCGGCCATCGGCGGCCCGCGCTGGACGAATGCGGTGCGCACTGTCGTCGAGCGCGAGACCGGCCTGGATCCGGTGTTCGTTGCCGACGACGTGGAGGGCTTCGATCGGGCCTGGCTCAGCGGGGATTGGCAGCCACTGGGCGGCGCGGTCCCTCATCTGCTGTTCACCCAGTCGTAGCGCGCGTTCGCTAGCCTGCTGCGGGTGAGAGCGATTCGACGATTCACCGTGCGTGCCGTGCTTCCCGAGCCGATCCAGGGGTTGGCCGAGCTCGCCGGGAACCTGCGCTGGGCTTGGCACGCGCCCACGCGTGACCTCTTCGCGGACATCGACCGCGACCTCTTCGACGCCTTGGGGGGCGACCCCGGTCGACTCATCGCCGAGGTTCGCACGGAACGCCTCGCCGAACTCGCCGACGATGCCGCCTTCGTGGCACGCGTGGGCGACCTCGTCGACGATCTGCGCGCCTACCTGACGGGCGAGCGCTGGTACCAGCGGCAGCCGGGCCTGCCGCGGGCCATCGGCTACTTCTCCGCCGAATTCGGCGTGGCCGCGCAGTTGCCCCAGTACTCCGGTGGCCTCGGCATCCTCGCCGGCGACCACCTGAAGGCGGCTTCCGATCTGGGTGCCCCCATCATCGGGGTGGGTCTCTTCTACCGCTCGGGGTACTTCAAGCAATCGCTGGCCCGTGACGGCTGGCAGCAGGAGACCTACCCGGTCGTGGACCCGGATGGCCTGCCCCTGAACCAGCTGCGCGAGGCCGATGGGACCCCGGTGCGTGTCGAGATCGGACTGCCCGGTGGTCGCAGGCTGATCGCACACATCTGGCTGGCAGCAGTCGGGCGCGTCCCCCTGCTGCTCCTCGACGCCAACGTCGAGGAGAACGCCCCCGCGGAGCGAGAGGTCACGGATCGCCTGTACGGCGGGGGACACGAGCACCGACTGCTCCAGGAGGTGCTGCTAGGCGTCGGCGGGATCCGGGCCCTGCGCGCCTACGCGCGGCTCACCGGTACGCCGGATCCCGAGGTCTTCCACTGCAACGAGGGCCATGCGGGATTCCTCGGCGTGGAGCGCATCCGCGAGTACGGGGCGCAGGGTGTGGCCTTCGAACCTGCGCTCGAAGCGGTGCGCGCCTCCACCATCTTCACCACCCACACGCCGGTGCCCGCCGGCATCGACCGCTTCCCCCGCGACATCGTGGAGCGCTTCTTCGGTGGCAGCAGTGAGTCCGATCTGGCGCCAGCCTCACGCATCCTCCGGCTGGGAGCCGAGGACTACCCCGGTGGCGACCCCGACGTGTTCAACATGGCAGTGCTCGGCCTGCGGATCGGCCAACGTGCCAATGGCGTGAGCATGCTGCACGGCGCGGTCTCGCGCGCCATGTTCACGGAGTTGTGGCCGTCCTTCGACACCGACGAGGTGCCGATCTCCTCGGTGACCAACGGGGTCCACGCACCCACCTGGGTGGCTGGCCCGATCGCAGCGCTCGCCAAGGGCCAGGCGCTCGACACCGACGAGGCCTGGGCAAGCATCGGGGATTCCGAGCCCGAGGCCCTCTGGCGGACCAAGCGCGAACTGCGGGAGCGGCTCATCGCCAACACCCGTTCCCGGCTGTACGCGTCCTGGATCAACCGCGGTGCCAGTCCCGCGGAGCTCAATTGGATCGAGAACGTCCTCGATCCGGACATCCTCACCATCGGCTTCGCGCGACGCGTCCCGTCCTACAAGCGGCTCACCCTGATGCTGCAGGACCCCGAGCGGCTGCGGGCACTGCTCACCCACAGGAAGCGCCCCATCCAGATCGTGATTGCTGGCAAGTCGCATCCGGCCGACGACGGTGGCAAGCGACTCATCCAGCAACTCGTGCAGTTCGCGGACGAGAAGGATGTGCGGCACCGCATCGTGTTCCTGCCCGACTACGACATGGGCCTGGCGTCCTGGCTGTACCCGGGTTGCGACGTCTGGTTGAACAACCCGTTGCGGCCCCTTGAGGCATGTGGCACGTCGGGCATGAAGGCGGCGCTCAATGGAGCGCTCAACCTCTCCATCCTCGATGGCTGGTGGGATGAGTGGTTCGACGGGGAGAACGGGTGGGCCATCCCCACGGCCGAGGGCATCGTCGACCCCGAGCGACGCGACGAGCTGGAGGCGGCCGCGCTGTATGCGCTGCTCGAGAAGAGCGTCACGCCATGCTTCTACGACACCGACAAGCGCGGCCTGCCGCAACGTTGGCTGGAGATGCTCAGCCACACCCTGCGCACGCTCGGTCCCAAGGTGTCGGCCACGCGCATGGTGCGGGAGTACATCACCGACCTGTATGCACCGGCAGCGTTCGCCGGGCGCCGCGTCACCGGCGACAACATGGCGCTGGCGCAGGAACTGGCGAGTTGGAAGGCGCGCGTCCGCGCGGCCTGGCCCGGAGTGGCCATCGAGCGCATCGATGCCATCGACCTGCCGGACCATCCGCTACGGGGTTCGAACATGACCGTGCGCGCCTACGTCCAACTGGGCGCACTCGACATCGCCGACGTGGCGGTGGAGCTGGTGTACGGACGTGCCGATTCCAATGACCGCATCGTGAACGCGCGCGTGGCCGCCATGGCGCCCGTCGAGCGCCTGGACGGCAATCGCCTGCGCATGGAGAGCACGGTGCGCCTGGCGGATGCGGGTGCCCTCGGCTACACCGTGCGCGTGGTACCGCTCCACGAGGGTCTGGTGGGCAACGCGGAGATGGGCCTGCAGGTGCTGGCGCACTGAGGCGTCACCTGGCGCGGAGTACCGACACGCTGCGACCAGCGAGGTTGAGCACGGCACCTGCAGCGTGCCGACCATGGCCACTCGCGTACGCCGGTGCCCCTGTGTCCAGCTCCGTCTCCCACGCCGAGGCGTAGGGCATGCCGGGGAGGCGGAACTTCACCGGGTCCGCGCCGGCGTGGAGCAGCAGCAGGAAGCTGTCGCTCACCTCGGTGGAGGTGGGACTCGTCGACGCGCCGTTGAGGAACATGCCGATGGTGCGGGTGTCCGGGGCGTTCCACTTGTCGCGGCTGATCTCGGCGCCGTCGGTGCCCAGCCAGGCCAGGTCCTTGGCGGCGTTCGCCGCGATGACCTGTCCCCAGCGGTAGTAGGGGCGCCGGAACACCGGGTTCTCGGCGCGCAGGGCCAGTAGTTGCCGGGCGAACTTGAGGAGCTCGGTCTGGGGCTCCTCTAGGGCCCAATCGACCCAGGAGATCTCGTTGTCCTGGCAGTAGGCATTGTTGTTGCCGCGTTGCGTGCGCCCGATCTCGTCGCCCATGGTGATCATGGGGACGCCCAGCGAGAGCACGAGTGTGGTGAGGATGTTGCGCTGCTGGCGCGCCCGCAGTTCGAGGATCGCCTCGTCGGTGGTGGCGCCCTCCACCCCGTGGTTCCAGGAGCGGTTGTCGTTGGCGCCGTCGCGATTCATCTCGCCGTTCGCCATGTTGTGCTTCTGGTCGTAGCTCACGAGGTCGCGCAGGGTGAAGCCGTCGTGCGCCGTCACGAAGTTCAGGGAGGCCCTCGGCTTGCGGCGTGCGGCTGCGTAGAGGTCCGCAGACCCCGAGAGGCGCCAGCCGAGATCGGCGATGCCGGAGCCGGCTCCTCGCCAGAAGTCGCGGACGGTGTCGCGGAACTTGTCATTCCACTCGGACCACAACCCGGGGAAGTGCCCCACCTGGTAACCGCCGGCACCGACGTCCCAGGGCTCCGCGATGAGCTTCACGGTGCGCAGCACGGGGTCCTGGTTGATGGCCTGGAGGAAGGGGCCGTACATGTTCACGTCATGGTGCCCGCGCACCAACGTCGAGGCGAGGTCGAAGCGGAACCCGTCCACGTGCATCTCGGTGGCCCAGTAGCGCATGGAGTCGAGCACCAGCCGCAGCACCGCTGGCTGCGAGACGTCGAGGGTGTTCCCGGTGCCGGTGTAGTCGCGGTAGTAGCGCCGGTCGTCCGCGAGCTTGTAGTAGGCGGCGTTGTCGATGCCCCGGAAGGACACCGTGGGGCCACGCTGGCCACCCTCTGCGGTGTGGTTGTAGACCACGTCGAGGATCACCTCGATGCCCGCCTCGTGGAAGCGCTTCACCATGGACTTGAATTCGGCCACCTGCTGGCCCTCGCTGCCGGACGACGCGTACTCGGCGTGGGGCGCGAAGTAGCCGAGGGTGTTGTATCCCCAGAGGTTCGGCATACCGGCGCCCGCGAGGTGCTCCTCCGGCATCGACTGCTGCACGGGCAGCAACTCCAGCGCGGTCACGCCCAGCGACTTCAGGTGTTCGATGATGCTGGGATGTGCGAGCCCGGCGTAGGTTCCGCGCAGTTCCACCGGGACGTCGGGATGGAGTTTCGTCATGCTCTTGACATGCGCCTCGTAGACCACGGAATCCGCCCACGGGGTGTGCGGCCGGCGGTCGGCGCCCCAATCGAAGGCGTTGTCGACCACGATGGAGAAGGGCACGTAGGGCGCGGAGTCGCGCTCGTCCCGGGTGGAGTCGTCCTCCGGTGAGTAGGGGTTCAACTTGTGGGCGAAGACCGCGGGATTGCGCACCAGCGCGCCGCTCATGGCCCGTGCGTAGGGGTCGAGCAGCAGCTTGTGCGGATTCCAGCGATTGCCGTGTGCAGGGTCCCAGTTGCCGTGCACACGGAGCCCGTAGCGGGTGCCGATGCCGTGGCGCGGGATGAACCCGTGGTGGATGCCATCGGTGCGCTCGGGCAGGCGATAGCGCGTCTCACTGCCGTCGGCGTGGCGCACGCAGAAGTCCACCGCCTCCGCGCCACCGGACCACACGGCCACATTGAGGCCGCCGTCGCGCGGCGTCACGCCGAGCGGATCGGGCAGTCCGGCGCTGACGGGCTCGTCGGTCAGTCCATGCATGGCGTCACCACGGGGCACAGGGTACCGTTGGGCGCACCCCGAAATTGGATCCAATCTGGAGTGTCATGCGCATCGCCGTCTGCATCAAGCAGGTTCCGGACAGTTACGCCGAGAAGCGCATGATCGACGGTCGCATCGACCGCGCGGCTTCGGACCGGGTGCTCAACGACCTCGATGAGTACGCCGTCGAGACCGCCCTGCTGCTCGCGGAGGCCCATCCCGACACCAGCGTGACGGCCGTGAGTGTGGGGCCGGATGAGGCCGCCGAGGCCATCCGCCGGGCCCTCGCCATGGGTGCCAACGACGCCATCCACATCGCCGACCCTGCCATCGCCGGCAGCGACGCCCCGGCCACCGCCCGCGTCCTCGCCGCTGCGCTGAAGGGCCGCGGATTCGACATCGTGATGTTCGGCCAGGAGTCCACCGATGCCAAGATGGGCGTGGTGCAGGCCATGGTCGCGACCATGCTCGACCTGCCGCTGCTCTCCTTCGCCGAGGCGGTGCGCGTCGAGCAGGGCCGTGTGCACATCACCCGCCGCACCGAGGTCGGCCTGCTCGATATGACGGCAGACATGCCGGTTGCAGTTGCCGTGGTGGAGCGCATCCACGAACCGCGCTATCCGTCGTTCAAGGGCATCATGGCTGCGCGCAAGGCCCCCTTGGAGAAGCTCGACCTGGCGGCCATCGGTGTGCAGCCCGGCGACGTCGGAGTGGCCGGGAGCCGCACCGAGGTGCTGGACGTGCGACTCCGGCCCCCGCGCACCAGGGGTGCACTGGTCACGGAGAACGGCGCACAGGCGCTCGTCGATTACCTCAAGACGCAGAAGCTGGTGTGATGTGACGACGATCCTCGCGGTGATCGTGCCCGCCGCCTCGGAACGCACGAACAGTGAACTGCTCAGTTTGGCGCGCACGCTGGGCAGCTGTGTGGCGGTGGCCACCGCCCCCGGGCTGGATGCATCGTTCGCCGGTCGCTACGGCGCCAGCGAACTGTGCGTGCCCGATCGGGCATCGGTGTCCGTGCAGGATGCGGCGGAGTTCGTCGCTGCGGCCGCCACGGAGTGCTCCGCCGACGTCGTCCTCCTCCCGAACTCCATCGACTGCACCGAGATCGCGGCCATCCTGGCCGTGCACCTCGACGCCGGCATCATCACCAACGCATCGACGGTGCTGCCCGACCTCAGTTGTGAGGTCAGTGTGTTCGGCGGATCCACAACCGTCACCTCCAGGGCCACGGGCCGCCTGATCGCGACCGTGCGAGCAGGCGCCGCGGAGGCGACCCCGGCGCCCACGAACTGCACCGAGCGCCCGCTGGCGCACCCCCTGTCCGCCGCCTCCGCCCGCATCTCCGTCGGCGAACTGCGTCCCGCGGAGAAGTCCTCGCGCCCGGACCTCGTCACCGCGGACATCGTCGTGTCCGGTGGGCGAGGCGTGGGCTCGGCTGAGGGATTCAAGGTCATCGAGGCCTTCGCGGATCGCCTCGGCGGGGCTGTGGGCTCTTCGCGTGCCGCCGTCGAGGCGGGCTGGTATCCCCACGCCTTCCAGGTCGGCCAGACCGGGGTCACCGTCGCTCCGCAGTTGTACCTGGCCGCCGGCATCAGCGGCGCCATCCAGCACCGAGCGGGCATGCAGACCTCGAAGCGGATCGTGGCCGTGAACAAGGACGGGGAGGCGCCCATCTTCGAGGTGGCCGACCTCGGCATCGTGGGCGACCTCTTCGACGTGCTTCCGGCGGCCCAGGCGCTCCTCGAGGACTGAGGCGCGGGGCGTCCCGCGCGCCGATCTAGTATTCCGAGGTGCCGTACTTCGACCATGCCGCGACCTCGCCCATGACACCGGCTGTCATCGCGGCCATGGACGGCGCCTTCCGCGTGGTCGGCAACCCCTCGTCCGTGCACTCCGCGGGGCGCGCCGCCCGTCGCCTGGTCGAGGAGTCGCGGGAGACCATCGCCGCCGCCGTCGGCTGCCTGCCGGCCGAGGTCGTGTTCACCTCCGGCGGCACGGAGGCGGACAACCTGGCCATCAAGGGCATGTGGATGCAGCGCCACCGTGAAGCCCCCGAACGCACTCGCCTGCTCGTCTCCGCCGTCGAGCACCACGCGGTGCTCGACTCCGCGTTGTGGCTGGCGACGGCAGAGGGCGCGGTCGTCGAGCAGGTCCCGGTTGATGGGTTCGGCGCCGTGCGCATGGGGGCCCTGCGCGAACGCATCGCGAGCGATCCTGCGTCGGTTGCCTTGCTGTCCATCATGTGGGCCAACAACGAGGTCGGTAGCCTGCAGCCCCTGCGGGAGGTCGTGGCACTTGCCCGGGAGTTCGCGATCCCCGTCCACTCCGACGCGGTGCAGGCCTTCGCCTCCGAGCATGTGGACTTCGCGGCCAGCGGGCTCTGCGCCATGACGGTGTCAGCACACAAGTACGGCGGTCCCATGGGGGTCGGCGCGCTGGTGATACGCCGCGACGTCACTCCCACACCGGTGCTCCACGGCGGTGGTCAGGAGCGTGACATCCGTTCCGGCACCATTCCCATGCCCCTCATTGTCGGCATGGCCGCGGCATTCCAGGAGGGCACCGCTCGGCTGGACGAGCATCGCGCGAGCATCGCCGCGCTCCGCGACCGCCTGGTCTCAGGTGTGCAGCAGCTCGACCTGGGTGCCGAACTGCGCGGCCACCCCACGGAGCGACTCCCGGGGAATGCCCACTTCACCTTCCCGGGCTGCGAGGGCGATGCCCTGCTCATGCTGCTGGATGCCGCAGGCATCCAGGTGTCCACCGGCAGCGCCTGCTCTGCCGGAGTGCCGGAGGCGTCGCACGTGCTGTTGGCCATGGGCATCGACGATGCCGAGGCTCGTGGTGCAGTGCGCTTCTCGCTCGGGCGTACCACGACGGGCGAGGACGTCGACGCACTGCTTGCGGCCCTCCCGGACGTCGTGGCCCGCGTGCGCAGGGCCGGGTTGATGCTGCGATGAAGGTCCTTGCGGCGATGTCCGGCGGCGTCGACTCCGCGGTGGCTGCGGCGCGCGTGGTGGCTGCCGGCCACGAGGTCACGGGCATGCACCTCGCGCTCTCGAACAATCCGCAGTCGTTCCGGTCGGGCGCGCGCGGCTGCTGCTCCCTCGAGGACTCCCGCGATGCGCGGCGCGCGGCCGACATCATCGGCATCCCCTTCTACGTGTGGGACATGGCCGAGCAGTTCCGTCGCGACGTGGTGGAGGACTTCGTCGCCGAATATGCGGCGGGCAGGACGCCGAATCCCTGCCTGCGCTGCAACGAGCGCATCAAGTTCGCCGCGGTCCTCGACCGCGCCCTGGCACTCGGATTCGACGCGGTCGCGACCGGCCACTACGCGCGGATCGTGGACGGCGGCCACGGATTCGCATTGCATCGCGCGCGGGACTCCTCGAAGGACCAGTCCTACGTGCTCGGCGTGCTGGAGCAGTGGCAGCTCGAGAAGTCGTTGTTCCCCTTGGGGGATTCGCTGAAGAGCGAAGTGCGCGAGGAAGCTGCCCGGCTGGGCCTGACGGTGGCCAGGAAGCCGGACAGCCACGACATCTGCTTCATCGCCGACGGCGACACCAGCGGCTGGTTGGAGGAGCGCCTGGGGGAGCAGCGCGGCGAGATCATCGACGCGGTGAGCGGCGCTGTGCTCGGGGAGCATCACGGGGCCTACCGCTTCACCGTCGGCCAACGTCGCGGGACCGCGATCTCCGTGCCCGCGCCCGACGGCGCGCCCCGCTATGTGACCTCGATCGACCCTACGACCCGACGCGTGTTCGTCGGCCCTCCGACACTGCTGGACGTGAACATCGTGGAAGGCGTGCGGGCCCATTGGTGCCAAGGCGTCCCGGCCGTGGGCTCCCGCGTCGGCGTGCAGGTTCGGGCTCACGGTGCCGAGGTGCCGGCCGTGGTGGAGGCCGTTGACGGCGTGAGTGCGACCCTGCGAACGCTGCAGCCGATCCGTGGCCTGGCGGCCGGCCAGGCGGCCGTGATGTACGAGGGCCCGAGAGTTGTTGGCGCAGTGACGGTGGCGGGCTCGCGCCGTGATGCATAGCGCCGGGCGTGCTCCGCGGAGGGCCAGCGAGCGCCCTTCGGATGTGTCCGAGTGGACGGCCTCGGTGCGCGCGCTGCGCGCCACTGGGGTGGGTTCGCTTCCGGGTGCATCGGCGCGCGAGGCCATGTCGGTCGTGACCGGGGAGTTCCCGGAACTCGTGCACCTGCCGGAGCTGCCCGCACGGGGGCCGGGGGGCGACCTGGTTGGGCGGACCGCCGCCCTGCTCGCCGGGGTGGCCAGCGAATTCTCCGTGGAGACGACCCCGACGGGCTGGCGCTACGCCGATCGGCCGGGCCCGGCCGTGCGTCGGGCCCTGTCCTACTGGCGTGAGGACCTCGATGTCTTCGAGGAGTCCTGCCAGGGCGCCACGGGCGACCTCAAGCTGCAGTTGTGCGGACCGGTGACGCTCGCCGCATCCATCTCGCTGCGCCGCGGCGAGCGCGTGCTGTCCGACCAGGGGGCCATGCGGGACCTGGTGGAGGCGCACCGCGAGGCGGTGGTCGCGCACATCACCGACCTGCGGAGGCGCCTGCCGGCTGCGCGATGGATCCTGCAAATCGACGAGCCCGCGATGGATGCGGCGCTCCGCGGGGCGCTACCTACGCAGAGCGGTTGGGGGCGACTCACGCCGCTCGAGGAGCCGCTCGTCCGCGCCTGGCACCGGCGGCTCGCTGAGGTGGTCCGGGCCGGCGCCGCCACTCCGTGGCTGCACGCCTGCACTGGCCGGCCGCCCATCGCCCTGGCCCTCGATGCGGGGTACAGCGGCCTCTCCGGTGCCATCGACCTCCTGCGCCCGGCGGACGACGATGCCCTCGGCGCGGCAGTCGAGGGCGGCATGACGTTGATCGCTGGAGTGGTGCCGGCGACGGCCGAGGGGATCGCGCACGCCCCAAGTGCGCCGGCGCTCGTCGACCCGATCCGGCGTCTCTACGGGCGCATCGGGCTCGATGACGCCGTGCTCGCCGCTTCGGTGGTGATCAGCCCCGCCTGCGGCCTCGGCGACCTCAGCTGGGCGTCAGCGCGCGCCGCCATGGCGCTCACCCGCGAGGCAGCGCACGTGCTCGCCGATCAGCTGGACGCCGGCCCCGAGTAGGCGGCTTCGGTGGCCATCAGGCTGGCGAGCAGTTGCAGGGCGTCCGCCGAGGGGCTTCCCGGCGACGCGGTGTAGACCATGAGCGTGAGCCCGGGGTCGCTCGCCAACTCCAGGGCCTCGTAGTCCAGGTCCATGAGCCCGACGCGAGGGTGCCGGAACTGCTTGCTCCCCGTCCGATGCTTGCGCACGTCATGCGACGCCCAACGCGTGCGGAACTCCTCGCTGCGCGTGGACAGCTCGCCGACGAGATCGGTGAGCTGCCGGTCGAAGGGATCGCGTCCTGCCTGGGCGCGCAGCAGCGCCACGCAGTCCGTGGCGCGCACCTCCCAGTTCACGAAGAACACGCGCGAGCGGGGATCGAGGAACTGGTAGCGCGCGAGGTTCGGAACGCCGCGTGGGTCGTCGAGCGCCTCCACGAAGACCGACCGTCCCAGGTGGTTGGTGGCGAGCACGTCCAGGTTTGCGTTGCGGACGTAGGCAGGGGCGTCGGTCAGGGCATCGAGGATGCGTTGCACCGCGGGCCGCACCTGACGGGTCGCATTGGCGGGCCGGCGTGCACGTGCCGGGGTGTTGGCGCTGCGAGCGAGATTGCGGAGATGGTCACGCTCGGCCTCGTCGAGTGCGAGCGCCCGCGCCAGGGCTTCGAGCACACTCTCCGAAACGCCGCTCAGGTTGCCGCGCTCCAAGCGCGTGTAGTAGTCGACGCTCACGCCGGCGAGCATGGCAACCTCCTCACGACGCAGTCCGGCCACTCGCCTGCGACCACCGTAGTTGGGAAGGCCCGCCTGCTCCGGGGTCATGCGCGCCCGTCGGGAGGTGAGGAAGTCTCGGATCTCATTGCGGGTGTCCACGCCACCACGGTACGGCCTGCGGCAGGGGGAGCTGGGAGGGTCTGCCGTTACCGGTATGCGGCGGGTCTCCCGCGCTGGGCCGCCGCGCGCTTCACTGGTGCTGTGCGCAGTACGCAGTGCCGCTGCGCCATCGGATCGAAGGAGTCAAGATGCGTGCAACCCTGATGTACGGAGCCGGGGATGTCCGGGTGGAAGAGGTCCCCGATGCCCGGCTGGTGGAACCCACCGATGTCGTGGTCCGGGTCGTCCTCTCCTGCATCTGCGGCAGTGACCTGTGGGGCTATGGCGACATGCCGGCCGGTGAGGTGGGCCGTCGCATGGGACATGAGTTCCTCGGCGAGGTGGTGGAAGCGGGCCGCGACGTACGCAACCACCGGGTCGGCGATCTCGTGGTGGCCCCCTTCGTGATCTCGGACAACACCTGTGACTTCTGCCGGGAGGGCTTCCACACCTCGTGCCGTCACCGGAACGGCTGGGGGTCACCCGGCGTCGACGCGGGACAGGGCGAGGCGGTTCGCGTCCCGCTCGCCGACGGCACACTGGTGAAGCTGCCGGTGGCCGCGGACTCCGCGCTCCTGCCCTCGCTGCTCACCCTCTCGGACGTCATGTGCACGGGTCATCACGCCGCGTACATGGGACGTGTGAACGCCCGCACCTCGGTGACGGTGGTCGGCGACGGCGCCGTGGGCCTGTGTGCGGTGATCGCCGCCAAGCGACTGGGTGCCGAGCGCATCATCCTCATGGGTCGCCACGCGGTGCGGACCCAGTTGGGCCGTGAGTTCGGTGCCACCGACGTGGTGGCGGAGCGCGGGAAGGCCGGCATCGAGCGGGTGCGCGAGCTCACCAATGGTGACGGCACCCACGTCGTCCTCGAGTGCGTGGGCACGCGCGATTCCCTCGACATGTCGCTGGGGGCGGTGCGTGACGCCGGCACCATCAGCCGCGTGGGCGCCCCGCAGTACGAGGAGGGCCCCATGGGGCTGGGGATCCTGTTCCGCAACCTCACCTACACGGGTGGGGTAGCGCCGGCGCGCGCGTACATCGAGGACCTCATGCCCGACATCCTGGAGGGCCGCATCAACCCGGGACGGGTGTTCGACCGCACCGTGTCGCTCGACGAGGTGCTGGCCGGCTATCGCGCCATGGCCGCCCGCGAGGCGATCAAGGTGCTCGTGAAGCCCTGAGTGGGCTCAGAGGGGAATGACAGGGAATGGAACGACAGCAGAGGCCGCCGACCCGCAGGGGACCGGCCGAATGGTTCACCGGCGAGGTCTTCATCGACGGCATCACGGGCAACGAGCAACCCCCGCATGCCAGCCTGGGTTCGGTGCACTTCACGCCCGGTGCGCGCACGGCTTGGCACGCGCATGACGCGGGGCAGACGCTCTACGTCGTGGAGGGCGTCGGTATCGTCGCCGCACGGGACGGCGCGGTGCTGGCCCTGCGACCCGGGGATGTCGTGCACGCGCCGGCCTCCGAATGGCACTGGCATGGTGCCTCGACCGAGCACTTCATGACGCACATCTCCATCACCGAGACGGGCACGGCTGCGCAATGGGGTGCGCACGTGACCGATGAGGAGTACACGCAGGCAGTCGCACGCATCAACGATGTACAGGAGTGAGCATGGAATACACGAATCTCGGCCGGTCCGGACTCAGGGTGAGCCGCATCGCGCTCGGTTGCATGAGCTTCGGCGACACCTCGCGCGGCTTCAATGAGTGGGCCCTCGACGACGATGGTGCCGAGCCCTTCTTCCGCCAGGCGATCGAGTCGGGCATCAATTTCTGGGACACCGCCAACGTGTACGGCCTCGGCACCTCGGAGGAGATCGTCGGGCGCGCGATCCGCAGGTACTCGCGTCGCGAGGACATCGTGCTTGCCACCAAGGTGCACTTCAGGATGCACGATGGGCCCGGCGGTTCGGGCCAGTCCCGCAAGGCCATCATGGAGCAGATCGACGCCTCGCTCACGCGTCTCGGCACCGACTACGTCGACCTGTACCAGATCCATCGCTTCGATCCCACGACGCCGGTCGAGGAGACGATGGAGGCGCTCCACGACGTGGTGAAGGCAGGCAAGGCGCGGTACATCGGCGCCTCGGCCATGTGGGCGTGGCAGTTCTCCAAGTTGCAGTACACCGCGTCCTTGCACGGATGGACGCGCTTCATCTCGATGCAGGACCAGTACAGCCTGCTCATGCGCGAGGAGGAGCGCGAGATGCAGCCACTGCTCCTCGACCAGGGCGTGGGGAGCATCCCCTACAGCCCGCTGGCCAAGGGTCGCGTGGCCCGTCCCTTCGGAACCCAGACCTTCCGCTCCGAGCACGACCCGGTCGGCGCTGCCCACTTCGGTTCGGAGGCCGAGCGCGATCGTCCGATCATCGAAGCGGTCGAACAGGTGGCGGGTGCCCGCGGGATCCCCATGGCGCAGGTGGCGCTGGCCTGGGTGCTGCAGAACCCGGTGATCAGCGCGCCGATCGTCGGCGCCACCAAGCCGCACCACCTGGCGGATGCGGTGGCAGCGCTCGCGGTCCGGCTCACGCAGGAGGAGGTCGACCTGCTGGAGGCCGGCTACCGGCCACGCCCGCTCACCGGCATCTGATCGGTGCCCTCGTGGACGCCCGGCCGGGCAACTGGCATCGTGCCGGGCCGGACGTTCCTGCATAGACTCCCGTCACGTGCGCTTCATGAATCCTGACGCCGCTGGCGTCGACCTCACGTACGAGGACGTCTTCATGGTCCCGTCGTACTCCGACGTGACCTCCCGCTTCGATGTCGATCTAACTCCGGGGGACGGCTGCGGGCTCACCATCCCCATCGTCGCCGCCAACATGACCGCCGTCTCCGGGCGACGCATGGCGGAGACGCTGGCGCGACGTGGTGCACTCGCGGTGATCCCGCAGGACATCCCGCTCGACGTGGTCGCCGACGTGACGGCGTCGATCAAGCAGCGGCACGCGCTTTTCGAGACCGCCGTCTCGCTGACGCCCTCGACCACCGTGGCGCAGGCGATCCTGCTGCTCACCAAGCGCGCCCATGGCGCGGCCGTCATCGTCGACGAGGGCAGGCCGGTCGGCATCATCACCGAGCGTGACTGCGACGACGCGGATCGCTTCACGCAGGTGCAGCGCATCATGTCCCGCGACCTCTTCAACCTGCCCGACACCATCGATGCCAGGGGCGCCTTCGAGGCCCTGCACGCGGCCCACCGCAAGTACGCGCCCGTCGTCGACCCCACTGGGCAGCTCGTCGGCATCATCACGCGGCAGGGTGCGCTCCGCTCGACCGTCTACTCACCGGCACTGGACGCCGATGGGCATCTGCGCGTGGCCGCCGCCGTCGGCATCAACGGGGATGTGGCCGGACGGGCACGGGAACTGCTCACCATCGGCGTCGACACCATCGTGGTGGACACTGCGCACGGCCACCAGCGCAAGATGCTCGAAGCGCTTTCGGCGGTTCGACAGGTCCGCGACCAGGTCTCGCCCGCCGTGCGTATCGTCGCCGGCAACGTGGTGAGCGCGGAAGGCGTGGGCGCGCTCGCCGAGGCGGGGGCGGACATCCTCAAGGTCGGGGTCGGTCCGGGCGCCATGTGCACCACGCGCATGATGACGGGCGTCGGTCGCCCCCAGTTCAGTGCGGTCCTGGAGTGCGCGGAGGCCGCGCGCGAGATCGGTCGGCAGGTGTGGGCCGATGGCGGCATCCGCTACCCGCGCGACGTGGCCCTCGCCCTCGCCGCTGGCGCCAGCGCGGCCATGATCGGATCCTGGTTCGCGGGCACCTATGAGTCGCCCGGCGACCTCCATCAGGCCGCCGACGGGCGTCGCTTCAAGGAATCCTTCGGCATGGCCTCCGCCCGTGCGGTGCAGAACCGGACCTCCGAGGACTCGCCATTCGACAAGGCCCGCAAGGCGCTCTACGAGGAAGGCATCTCCTCCTCGCGGATGTTCATCGACGAGTCGCATCCGGGGGTCGAGGACCTGCTCGACGACATCACCAGCGGGCTGCGCTCCGCCATGACCTATGCCGGCGCGCGCGATCTCACCGCCTTCCACGACCTGGCGGTCGTGGGCATCCAGTCGGCGTCCGGCTACGCCGAGGGACGGCCGTTGCACGCCTCTTGGTGAACCCGTGCGCCGGCCAGGTGGTCGGATCCCGTTGGTAGTGTCGTTCGCGTCGGAAGGGGCAGCCGTGGCCGAGGCGACGAGCGCGGAGCGGGCGCGCGCGAAGGAGTTGGCCGAGCTCATCGACGAGCACCGGTACCGCTACTACGTGCTCGATGCGCCCATCCTCGCGGACGGCGAGTACGACCTGCTCGAGCGCGAACTGGTGGCCCTGGAGAGCGAGTTCCCGGAGTTGCGCACGCCGGATTCGCCCACGCAGCACGTCGGCGGTGCGATCACCAACCTCTTCCAGCCGGTCGAGCACATCGAGCGCATGATGAGCCTCGACAACGTGTTCTCGCCGGACGAGTTCGAGCAGTGGGCCCAGCGCGTCGAACGTGATGCGGGCCCGGTCGATGCCTGGCTGTGCGAACTCAAGATCGACGGCCTGGCGGTGAACCTGCTCTACGAGGACGGCGTGCTCACGCGAGCGGCCACCCGGGGCGACGGGCGCACCGGCGAGGACGTCACGGTCAACGTGAAGACGATCGCCTCCATCCCACATCGCCTCACGGCGACCGCGGAGCACCCCGTTCCGAGGCGGGTGGAGGTGCGTGGTGAGGTGTTCTTCCCGGTTGCCTCGTTCGAGGCGCTCAATGCGTCCCTGGTGGCGGAGGGCAAGGCCCCCTTCGCCAATCCGAGGAACTCGGCAGCAGGGTCGCTTCGCCAGAAGGACCCCCGCATCACCGCGAGCCGACAGCTCTCCATGACCGTGCACGGCGTCGGCGCCTACGACGGTGAGCCGCTGCAGCGGCAGTCCGTGGCGTACGCACTGCTGCAGGCCTGGGGGCTCCCCACCAGCACGCACTATCGGGTCGTGCCGACCTGGCAGGAGGCCGCCGCATTCATCGCGCACACCGGGCTGCACCGGCACGACGTCGAGCACGAGATCGATGGCGTCGTCATCAAGGTCGACGACCGGGCGCTGCAGGCGAGGCTGGGAGCGACCTCCCGCGCCCCTCGGTGGGCCATCGCCTACAAGTACCCGCCGGAAGAGGTGACGACGCGCCTGCTCGACATCCGGGTGAGTGTCGGTCGCACCGGACGCGTCACGCCCTACGCGGTGATGGCACCGGTCAAGGTGAGTGGCTCCACGGTGGAGAACGCCACCCTGCACAACCAGGAGGTGGTGGCGCGCAAGGGCATCCTCGTCGGCGACATGGTGGTGCTCCGCAAGGCGGGCGACGTCATCCCGGAGGTGGTGGGGCCGGTGGCGGAACTGCGCACCGGGGCGGAGCGAGCGTTCGTCATGCCCACCCACTGCCCCGAATGCGGAAGCGCACTGGCACCGGCCAAGGAGGCGGACGTCGACCTGCGCTGTCCGAATGCGCGGAGCTGTCCGGCGCAGCTGCGCGAGCGCCTGTTCTCCCTGGCCTCGCGCGGCGCATTGGACATCGAAGGCCTGGGCTATCAGGCCGCTGCGGCGCTCCTGGATGCTCACGTCATCGTGGACGAGGGTGAGTTGTTTTCCGTGGTGGCCGCGCAGCTGGGCGATGTCCCGTTCTTCACCCGAGACCCGAGGAAGGGGGAGGACGCCCCGCAGCTGACGGCCGGCGCCCTGAAGATGCTCGAGCAGTTGCAGGCCGCGAAGCAGCAACCGCTGTGGCGCGTGATCGTGGCGCTGTCCATCCGTCACGTGCAGGGGGTGGCTGCCCAGGCCCTGGCCAGGCACTTCCATGACCTCGATGCGATCGCCGCCGCCTCGCGCGAGGAACTGCAGGCAATCGACGGCGTGGGGCCGGAGATCGCCGACGCCATCATCGAGTGGTTCGCCATCGACTGGCACCGCGGCATCGTCGAGTCATGGCGCCGCGCCGGCGTGCGGATGTCGGAGCCGATCGCGGAGTCTGGCCCCCAGCCACTCGCCGGGTACACCGTCGTCATCACCGGATCGGTGCCCGGCTTCAGCCGGGAGGGGGCAGAGGAGGCGGTGACCGCCCTGGGGGCGAAGGCAGCCGGATCGGTCTCGCGCAAGACGCAGCTGGTGGTGGTGGGCGAGGGCGCCGGGTCGAAGGCGGCCAGGGCGGAGGAACTCGGCGTGCCGATGCTGCCCGCCGATCGCTTCGCGGTGCTGCTCGAGCAGGGCATGGATGCTGCGCTCGCGGAGGCCCGGCGCGGCTGAGCCGCGGTCCATGCACGAGGTGTGGCAGGGTTGCGTCGCGCTGCGACGAGGAGAGCCGATGCCATCGCCCACTGCCATCACGGGACGCCTGCCCCTCCAAGGTGCGGCCCGCCTCTTCACGGCCAGCGCCCTCATGCTGTTCGTGCAGTTGGCACTGATCCGCTGGTCGGGTGCCAACCTGCTGCACCTCTCCTACTTCTCCAACCTCATCCTGCTGGCGTCGTTCCTCGGCATCGGCGTGGGCTTCCTGAGGGCGGCGCGCCCCGGTGACCTCGGCCGGTACGCACCGATCGGGCTCTTCGCCCTCGTGCTCTTCATCACGCTGTTCCCGGCCCGCATCGAGAGCACCACCTCGCAGTTGATCTTCTTCACCTCGGTGAATCCCACCGGGCTCCCGGCGTGGGTGTCACTGCCCTTGGTGTTCCTCGTCATCGCCGCCACCATGACCGCGTTCGGCGAGATCGCCGGGCGCGCCTTCAAGGAGTTCCCCGCACTGCACGCCTACCGCTGGGACATCCTGGGCTCCATCAGCGGCACACTCGCCTTCACCCTGCTGTCCTTCCTGCGTGCACCGTCGTTCGTGTGGCCGACGGTCGTGGCCGTCGCCTTCATCGCGCTGTACGGGCGTCGGCTGCCCCCGGTGTCCCGTGTCGCCCTGTTGGCGGTCATCGCCATGCTCCTCATGGAGTCGATGACCCCGGGCGTCTCATGGTCGCCGTACTACAAGGTGTCGACGCGACTGACGGACAACGGCAGGGGCGTCGACATCTGGGTCAACGGGATCCCCCATCAGGTGGCACGTGACGTCGACCTGCGCCTCGCCCTCGAGCCGATCTACGGCAAGCCCTATGAGCGCGCCGTGAACAAGTCCCTGCAGGACGTCCTCATCATCGGAGCCGGTTCGGGATCCGATGTCGCCATCGCCCTGCGCAAGCAGGCGCGGCATGTGGATGCGGTGGAGATCGACCCCCGCATCCTGCAGATCGGCCAGCAGGTCCACCCGAACCACCCGTACCAGGACGCCCGGGTCAGCACGTTCGTGAACGACGGGCGCGCATTCCTGTCGAGCACCGATCGACGCTACGACCTCATCCTGTTCGCTCTGCCCGACTCCCTGACCCTGGTCTCGGGAGCCAGCCAACTGCGGCTGGAGTCCTACCTCTTCACCATCGAGGCGATGCGGTCCGCGCGCGAGCACTTGAAACCGCAAGGCGTGTTCGCCATGTACAACTTCTACCGTCAGGCCTGGCTGGTGAACCGCCTTGCGGGCACCCTCGATGAGGTCTACGGGCACGCTCCATGCATCGACACCGAGCACTCCGCTGTGGCGCTCACCATCGGTCTGCAGGCAGCCGATGTCACCTGTGTGGCCGGCGGCACATGGAACCGCGCAACCGCGGGCGTGGTACCGGCACCCGCCAGCGATGACTGGCCCTTCCTGTACCTCGAGTACCACGGCATCCCAGGCTTCTACCTCCTGATCATCGGACTCATCCTGCTCTCGTCCGCCCTCGGGGTCCGCGCCTTCGGCGCCCGCTTCTCGGCCATGACCGCCTACCGCGACCTCTTCTTCATGGGCGTGGCGTTCCTGCTCCTGGAGACCAAGTCCGTAACCACGTTCGCCCTGCTGTTCGGCACCACCTGGCTCGTCAACGCCATGGTGTTCACCGGTGTGCTGCTCGCGGTGTTGCTCGCCATCGAGACCACGATGCGGCGCCGGATCCCCATCTCCACGCCAGTCACCGTGGTCGGCCTCTTCGCATCGCTCGCAGTGGCCTTCGCAGTGCCCAATGACATGCTGCTCGGCCTCCCCGTCCCCTTGCGGCTGGTCTTCGCCGTCGCGCTGGCGTTCGCACCGGTGTTCTGCGCCAACCTGCTGTTCACATCCCGCTTCCGCGAGGTGGCATCGCCCACCAACGCCTTCGCGGCGAACCTCCTGGGCGCCATGATCGGCGGATGCCTGGAGTACCTCTCGCTGCTCATCGGCTATCGCATGCTGCTCCTGGTGGTGGCCGGCGCGTACGTGCTGGCGGTCCTCAGCTTCCGGCGCCCGCGGGTAGCGGGTCCCGTGACCTCCTGAGGCTGTCGGAGGGGGTCGGCAGGATGTCGCATGCACGACGAAGCCACACCGAGACGGTGGTGCCCCACCTGCGGAGCATGCACGAACGCATGCCCGGGTGAGTAGGGAAGACCATCGGGAGCCCGGCGAAGAGTCCACCGGCGACGTGCGTCCCCTTGGAGTTCCACATGCATCGCGCAGCCTCTCCGGAGGCCCTGCTGCGCGCCGCCGTCGCGCGGCTGTCGCAGGCCGCCTCGGGTTTCCTCGCGCCCTCGGAGACCGGGGTGCTCCCGCTGGGCCATCCTCGCCGCGATGAACTGCGATTCGCCGCGCTGCACGTGCTGTCCCTGCTGACGCCATCCGATGGTGCGCGGGCGGCACTCGAGGCGGCCACGGGCGAACGTGCGGCCACAGCCGTTGCCGTGCTCGAGGCGCTTGAGCCGGCGGACCTGCCGGTTCCCGCGCGGGTCGCGCTGGCGACTGTGGTGGCGGACCTGCACTCGCAACTCGCGTCCATGGGCGATGTCGATGTGACGCGGGCACTGCTCGATGCGACGCCCGTCGGCGTGCCGTTGGCTGCGCTGGTCTTCGACAGCGATCCCGTGTCCTTGGATCCGGATGCGCAGGTGTCGTACTGCCAGGCCGCGCAACGACTGGAATCCGCTGCGCACGCGCGCTTGGGTGCCGGGCTGGTGGCGTTCGCCGGCAACAACCCGCGGCACACGTTGTACTGGGTGGAGGACGATGAGTATGCGCTCATGGACGTGCGCTCGAGCGAGCTGGCCGGTGCGCTCTCGTGGAGTGGCGCGAAGGCCCGCAGCGCACTGGACGTCGCGCGGGTCGTCGCGGTGGACCTGGAGGGGGTTTCCGAGGCGGCAGCCTCCGGCGCAGTGCAGCCAGCGGCACTCGCAGCCATCGCCGAAGGCGTGCAGGTGCTCACGGCATCCATCGATGCGGAGTTGGTACGAGCACGCGCCGCGCTCCGCGCGGATTCCGATTCCGGACCGGACATCGCAGACCGGGTGTGGGAACTCAGCAATGCCCGCGAGGATCTCGTGCAGCGCTACGACGCAACCGTTCGACACTTCGCGGTGGAGCACACCCCTGCGGAGACCAAGCGCAAGGTGCGTGACACGTTGGCCAGGCTCGACCCCGAAGGCTTCGAGGCGAGGCGTGCCAAGGCTCGGGAGGTGCAGTCCGGGGTGGAACTCCGTGCCCTTCCCGACGCCATGGCCATGCTCACGGCCGTGATGCCCGCAGAGCACGCAACCGCCTGCTACCGGTCCATCGACGGCCTTGCCCGTGATCCGGAAGGTTCTGATTCGGAGGCGCCCGTCGGTGTTCGCCGATCGGATGCGCTGCTCGCCCTGTGCGCGCAGGGGCTGTCTGCCCCGGCTCGCGCCGAGGCAGCGAGTGCGGGAGCGCAGGCGGCGGACGAGGGACCTGGTGTCGACGCAGTGCGTGCCCAGGATGCGCGCATCTCCGCGCATGTCGACCTCATCATGACGCTTGACGCGTTCCTCGGTCTGGCCGAGACGCCAGCGGAATGTGTCGGCTCCGGTCCCATCCCCGCTCAGGATGCGCGCAACCTGCTGGCCGACGCCACCTGCGTCACCATACGTCGTGTGCTCGTCGAGGAGCGGACCGGGCGTCCGCTCGACGCGGGCGTGCGCCGCTACCAGCTCACCGACGCGGAGCGCGAGTTCATCTTCCTTCGCGACCGCACCTGTCGGCATCCGGGCTGTGGTCAGCCGGCCTACCGCTGCGATGCCGACCACGCCCTGCCCTACGACGAGGGTGGCCCCACCCGAACCCGCAACCTCGGCGCCCTGTGTCGGAGGCACCACCAGGAGAAGACACACGGTGGCTGGACGATCGAGGAGAGCGAGGACGATGGTTCGTGCACCTTCGTATCCCCGCTGGGTCGGCGCTACTCGCACCTGCCTGAACCGCTGCTGCCCTGGGCCTGGGAGGAGGAGCCGCCGCCGGACGGGGCCAGCTGAGCGTCCGAAACCACCGAGTTACCGCCAGAACTAGACTCGCGCCATGTCCGGAATCACCCGCGCCGAAGTGGCGCACCTGGCGAAACTCGCTCGCCTCACGATCGATGACGTGCACCTCGACCACTACGCGGAGCAGCTGAACGTCATCATCGAGTCGGTGGCGCGTGTGAGCGAGGTGGCTGGCGAGGATGTGCCCGCGACCTCGCACCCGGTGCCCTTGATCAACGTCATGCGGTCCGACGTCCACCATGAGGGGCTCACCAATGCCGAGGCGCTGGCGAACGCGCCGGCGCAAGAGGACGGCCGCTTCCGCGTGCCGCGGATCCTGGACGAGGAGTAGCAGTGAGCGAGCTCATCAGGAACACGGCGCGCGGCCTCTCCCAACTCCTGCACGCCGGTGAGGTGTCGGCGCGAGAGGTGGCCGAGGCGCACCTCGATCGCATCGCGGAGGTCGACGAGCAGGTGCATGCCTTCCTGCACATCGATCGCGGGTACAGCCTGTCCCGCGCGGACGAGATCGATGCCAAGCGCCGGTCCGGTGCGGCCATGGGCCCGCTGGCCGGGGTTCCGCTCGCGCTCAAGGACGTGCTGGCGATGAAGGGGCAGCCCACGACCTGTGGATCGCGGATGCTCGAGCATTGGCGGCCGCCCTACGACGCAACCGTGGTCGAGCGCCTGCACGCGGCGGACGTCGTCATCCTCGGCAAGACGAACATGGACGAATTCGCCATGGGTTCCTCCACCGAGTTCTCCGCGTACGGCCCCACGCACAACCCCTGGGACCTCACGCGCATCCCCGGCGGATCAGGTGGCGGCTCCGCCGCAGCCCTGGCCGCCTTCGAGGCTCCGCTCGCCATCGGCACCGACACCGGAGGATCGATCCGTCAGCCCGCCGCGGTGACCGGAACAGTGGGCGTGAAGCCCACCTACGGCGCGGTCAGTCGCTACGGGCTCGTGGCCCTGGCCTCCTCGCTCGACCAGCCCGGTCCCTGCGCGCGCACCGTCGAGGACACCGCCCTGCTGCACATGGCCATCGCGGGCCATGACCCCAGGGACTCCACAAGCCTCGACCGCCCGGTCGACGACATGGTGGCCGCCGCCCAGCGTCGCGACCTCACCGGCATGCGCGTGGGCCTGGTCAGGGAGCTCAGCGGCGAGGGATTCCAAGCGGGCGTGCAGCAGCGCTTCGAGGAGGCGGTGGCCCTGTTCACGAGCCTGGGTGCCGACGTCGTCGAGGTCTCCTGCCCATCCTTCGACTACGCGCTGGCCGCGTACTACCTCATCCTGCCCAGCGAGTGCTCATCGAACCTGGCGAAGTTCGACGGCATGCGCTACGGGCTTCGAGCCGGCGACGACGGCGATCACAGCGTCGAACAGGTCATGGGCATGACGCGCGCGGCCGGCTTCGGTCCCGAGGTCACGCGCCGCATCATGCTCGGCACCTACGCGCTCTCCAGCGGCTACTACGACGCCTACTACGGCTCGGCCCAGAAGGTGCGCACGCTCATCCAGCGCGACTTCAACGCGGCCTTCGCCAACTGCGACGTGCTCATCTCGCCGACGGCGCCGACCACGGCCTTCCGGATCGGGGAGAAGTTGGACGACCCGCTCGCCATGTACCTCAATGACATCGCCACCATCCCCGTCAACCTGGCGGGCAACTGCGGCATGTCGCTGCCCATCGGCCTGGCGCCGGAGGACGGATTGCCCGTGGGCCTGCAGATCATCGCGCCCATCAACGGCGACGCGAAGCTGTACGAGGCCGGCGGAGCGTTGGAAGCGGCGCTGCTCGACCGGTGGGGTCACCACATCCTGGAGGAGGCACCAGCGCTATGAGCAAGTCCGCCATCCTCATGGACTTCGACGAGGCGCTCGAGCGCTTCGACCCGGTGATGGGACTCGAGGTGCACGTCGAACTCTCGACGAACACCAAGATGTTCTGCTCCTGCGCCACCCAGTTCGGCGGTGAGCCGAACACCCAGGTGTGCGCGGTGTGCCTCGGCCTGCCCGGTGCCCTGCCGGTGGTGAATGCCAAGGGCGTGGAGGCGGCCATCCGCATCGGCCTCGCCCTCAATTGCGAGATCGCGGAGTGGTGCCGTTTCGCACGCAAGAACTACTTCTACCCGGACATGCCGAAGAACTTCCAGACCTCGCAGTACGACGAGCCCATCGCCTACAACGGCTACCTCGACATCGAGGTCCCCGGCGAGGACGGGCCCCGTCCCTTCCGTGTGCTCATCGAGCGCGCACACATGGAGGAGGACACCGGCAAGGCGCTCCACCAGGGCGGCGCCACCGGGCGCATCCACGGCGCCGAATACTCGCTGCTCGACTACAACCGGGCCGGTATCCCGCTCATCGAGATCGTCACCAAGCCCATCGTCGGCGCGGGACGGTTCGCACCCGAGGTGGCCAAGGCCTATGTGGCGGCCCTGCGGGAACTCGTGAAGTCCCTGGGGGTGTCCGACGTGCGGATGGACCAGGGGTCGCTGCGCTGTGACGTGAACCTTTCGCTACGGCCCTCCCCGGCGGACCGCTTCGGCACCCGCACGGAAACCAAGAACGTGAACTCGCTGCGCTCGGTCGAGCGCGCAGTGCGCTACGAGATCCAGCGCCAAGCCGTGATCCTCACCGATGGTGGTCGCATCATCCACGAGACGCGCCACTGGCACGAGGA
>DAHWFQ010000131.1:0-7628 GCA_027324895.1 Actinomycetota bacterium
GACATCGGGTGAGGTGAGTTGGAAGCGGGTGCGCTCGTTGATGGGGAGCCAGAGCGTGGGCTTTTGGCCGGGCGTGCCAACCTCGTGCACGCCCTCCTGCTCGTAGTTGAAGGCCCAGGACCAGCGGAAGGCCACCACGCCCACCGTGTGGGTGGTCTTGTTCGTGAGGGCCGTGAGCTGGGACTGGTCGCGCCACACGAAGCTGGTGAGCACGAGGATCATCACCAGTGGCGCCACCGTGTACAGGAACTCGATGGGCACGTTGTACTTGGTCTGCTTGGGCAGGGCCGCGTCGTGCGAACGACGGCGGTAGAGGATGACGGCCGCGATGATGAGGCCCCAGACCAGGGCGCCGACGAGCCAGGCGGAGATCCAGGCGCCGATCCAGAGGTTCTGGATGGTCGGCGCCTCCTTCGTCGCCGGCTGCGGCATGCCCATGCGCAGCGCCTCGTCGACGCTGCACCCGCTGGTCGCAAGGGCGACCAGGGCGGCCAGCCCGAGCGCAGCGGCGCCACGTCGGCCGCGGTGCGCGGATCGTGTCGGACGGGTCGAGGCCACGTCGCTCCCCTAGGGTCTAAAGCCCCGCCCGGTGCGGGGTCTGCATAGGGTATCTCGTCCCTACCCGTGCGTCGGAGAAACGCGCCCTTTTCTGCGGTGGCGGGGTCCACGGTGACGCTGAGCGCGTCCATCGGTTAGCGTCCCCGTGTGACTGCGCGTTCGCTGCTCGACTTCCGTGCGGGAGCGCCGTGGAGCGAATACGCGCTCGCGGCGCTCTCCCGCAGCGCCGGCGCGGCCTGGGCCGATCCCTCCCACCCCTCCTCCGAGGGCCGACGCTCGGCCGTGTGGCTGGAAGCCGCCCGCGCCACCGTCAGGGATCTCTCGGGGTATGCGCATGTGACGTTCATGTCCGGGCGCGACAGCGCCATGCTGGCGGCGCTGGAAGCGCTCGACCGTCCCTGGACCACCTCCGCCACGAATCGCCAGTTCCTCCTGCGCAGGCTCCCCCGCTCCGTCCCCGTCGACTCCGACGGTCAGGCCCACTTCGAGGACGTTCCGGGGAGCGAGGGCCAGCGGGTGCGCGTCCTCCAGGCAGGCAACGAGGAGACCGGGGTCATCGATGCCGTCGTGGAGGGCCGCGTGGTGCTGGACGCCTCCGCCACCTTCGCCAGAGCGCCACTGCCGATGGACGCTGAGGTCGTGCTCGCGGACGCCCGCGCCTGGGGCTCACCGACCGACGTGGCAATCGTCCTGAGCCGCCGTCCCCTCGGCCTGTCCGACTCCGCCCAGGTCCCCCAGGTGGTCGTTGCGGTGGACCAGCTCTCCCGCGTCATGCCGGGGATGGCCCAGCGATCACACGACGAGTCCCGGGCCATTGAGGCGTTCGAGGGCAAGCTCAGGGGCCTCCTGGCCGATGTGCAGTTCCACGGCCGCCAACGCGTCGCGCACATCCGATCGTTCTCCATCCTGCACCTCGACGCCGAGACCATCATGCGCGCACTCGATCAGCAGGGCTTCGTCGTGGGTTCCGGGTCGGCCTGTGTCCTCGACGGTCGCCCCTCGCATGTGCTCGCTGCCATGGGCCGGATCACGCACGGCAATCTCCGCCTGGCCCTGCCCTGGGACCTCGATCTGGCAGTGCTCGATCGCTTCGCCGAGGCCGTGGCGAACACCGCGCAGGCGTTGCGCGTCGAGGCGGGGGTGGACGACCTGTGAACCTCGATTGCACGGGTCAGCGCTGCCCGCAGCCCATCGTCGAACTGGCCCGGGCCGCCAAGCGCAGTCAGGTCGGGGACGTCATCCGCATCACCACCGATGACCCGGCGGCCGTCATCGACATCCCGGCCTGGTGTCGGATGCGAGCACATCGCTGCGCCATCGCCGTCGAAACCGATGGCGTCGTCACCCACGAGGTGACGCTGCTGCACTGAGCGGTCAGGGACGGCTGCAGTGCAGGTGCGGCAGCACCTCGGCGGCCGCAGGCTCGCCATAGGCGTCCGCGAAGCGTTCCAGGAAGCGGCGCTGCGAGACCTCGTACTCCTGCGGTCCGACCGTCTCGATGGCGTAGGTCGCGAGCAGGGAGCCGATCTGCGCGCAGCGCTCGAGCGTGAGGCCCCATGCGTATCCGCTCAGGAATCCGGCACGGAAGGCGTCACCCACCCCTGTCGGGTCGATGATCCGCTCCTCACGTGGCACCGGCACGTGGACCGGTGCGAAGCGGCGCGACTCGATGCGCGAGCCCTTCGAGCCCAGCGTGGTGATGCGCACGTCCACCCGGTCCAGGATGTCGTCTGCCGACCACCCGGTCTTCTGCTCGATGAGCGAGGCCTCGTATTCGTTGGTGAACAGGAAGCGGGCGCCGTCGACGAGCAGCTTGATCTCGTCGCCCCCCATGCGGGCGAGCTGCTGGCTGGGATCGGCGGCGAAGGCGATGCTCCGGAAGCGGCACTCGTCGGTATGGCGCAGCATGGCCTCGGGATCGTTGGGGCCGATGAGCACCAGGTCGAGGCCGCCGAAGCGCTGGGCCACCGGCTGCAACTCGATGTCCCTCGCCTCGACCATGGCGCCGGTGTAGAAGGACGCCAACTGGTTCTGCTCGTTGTCGGTCGTGCAGATGAACCGAGCCGTGTGTCGCAGCTCCGAGATGAGCACGGCGCTGCAATCGACGCCGTGCCGCTCCAGCCAGGACCGGTAGTCGGCGAAGTCCAAACCTGCTGCGCCAACCAGGATCGGGCTGCCGCCGAGGACGCCCATGCCGAAGGCGATGTTGCCGGCAACGCCACCGCGCCGCACCTCGAGCTCGTCGACGAGGAAGGACAACGTGATGTTGTCGAGTGCGCCGTCGACCAGCGAGTCCCGGAAGCGGCCGGGGAAGCGCATGAGGTGATCGGTGGCGATGGAGGCGGATACGGCGATCTTCACCGGTCCAGACTAGGGGCGCAGTACGCTCGCGAGCGTGCTGCCCCATGTCGTCGCCACCCGTTACGTGACGCCGTTGCGTGAAGGCGGTTCGCTGCCCGGCCTGATGGAGGCGGATGACGACGGCCTGTACGTCGTGAAGTTCCGGGGCGCCGGCCAGGGCGTGCGCACGCTCATCGCCGAGGTCATCGCCGGCGGGCTCGCGCGTGGCCTGGGCCTGCCGGTGCCGGACCTGGTGGCCGTGGAACTCGACGCCTGCTTCGCGGCGGGTGAACCCGACGAGGAGATCCAGGAGTTGCTGCGCGCCAGCGCGGGCCTCAACCTCGGCGTCGACTTCCTGCCCGGAGCACTGGATTTCGATCCGGAGCGCTTCCGCATCGATGCGGAACTCGCCGGCCGCGTGGTCTGGTTCGACGCCCTCGTGAACAACGTCGACCGCTCCCATCGCAACCCGAACCTGCTGCACTGGCACGGCCTGCGCCTCATCGACCACGGTGCGACCCTGTCCTTCCACCATCGGTGGGAGACAGCCGCTGCCTTCCCGACGCGCCCCTACGACGCGACCGACCACGCGCTGCTGCCACTCGCGCCCCCGGTACTCGAGGCCGACGCCGAGTTGGCGGGGCGGGTCACCCCCGAGTTGGTTGCCGCAGCGGTGGCGGAGGTGCCGGCCGAGTGGTTGGAACCGGACCCCGCGGTGGGAGATGCAGCGGCGCTGCGCGCTGCCTACATCGCAGCGCTGCTCGACCGCGTGAGCGCCCGCACTTCCTGGCTGCCGGGACTCGTCGCGCAGATACGCGCCTTCGACGGGCGACCGCGGGTGGCTGCCACACCGCGCAACCGCCCGGCGTTCGTCATGGAAGGCCCACGGCTGTGACCCCGCGTCTGTCCTACGAGTATGCGATCGTGCGCGTGGTGCCCGACGTCGCGCGCGGCGAGTTCATCAATGCCGGCGTCCTCCTCTACTCCCGGGAGGCCGCGTACCTGGATGCGCTGATCGACTTGGACGAGCAGCGGCTGCGGGCCCTGGCGCCGGACATCGATGTCGCCGAGGTGCGCCGCTCACTGGCCGCCATCGCGGACTGCATCCCTGCGGAGGGCGAGTCCATCGGCCAGCGGTTCCGCTGGCTCACCATGCCGCGCAGCACCGTCGTGCAGACGTCGCCCATCCACACCGGCACGGCAGTCGAACCGGCGCAGGAACTCCAGCGCATCGCAGACGCCCTGGTTCGCGCCCGGTAACCGTCGCTGGAAACGCCGAGTGGCGACCTCCCGCACGGGGGGTCGCCACTCGTCTTGGTCTCGCTTCTGGCCACGGGCCCAGCCGCGCCCAACGGCCGGGTTGGTCCGGCCTAGCTGAAGGAGTCGCCGCAGGCGCAGGAACTCTGCGCGTTCGGGTTGTCGATGGTGAAGCCCTGCTGCTCGATGGTGTCCGCGAAGTCGATGGTCGCGCCCATCAGGTACGGGATGCTCATGCGGTCGACGACGACGGAGACCCCGCCGAACTCCGCCCGTGCGTCGCCATCGAGTTGGCGATCATCGAAGAACAACTGGTAACGCATGCCCGAGCAACCGCCGGGCTGGACGGCGATGCGCAGCGCCAGGTCGTCGCGACCCTCGGCCTCGATCAGCGCCTTCACCTTGACGGCCGCAGCATCACTCAACTGCACGCCATGGGTGGTCTCGACGGTCATGAACCCTCCTCGGTCGCGGACCATGTCCGCATCACGCGTATTAACGCACACATCCTTGCCGAAATTCCAGCCGACGTGGGCACTTGGACCCTTCGACCCGCGTCGCGCTCAGCCCCAGGTGCGGACGAGCCGCTCGGCGGCGTCCGCCAGGGCCTGCGCGGGCTCCCCCAGGGAACGTGACTCCCCGAACATCTCGCTCACCGAGTAGGCGGCATCCAGTCCCATATCCACCCGTTCGCGGGGCGTGATGACGACGCGGCCCGCAATGGCGATCACGGGGATGCCCCGTTCCTGGGCCCGCCGCGCCACCCCGGAGATGACCTTCCCCTGGAGGGACTGCCAGTCCAGGCTCCCCTCGCCCGTGATCACCAGGTCGACGTCCGTGAGGTCGATGCCGCTCTCGTCCCACACCAGGTCGATGCCCGGCAGTCGGCGCGCACCGAGGCGAAGCAGGGAGAAGCCCAGGCCGCCCGCGGCGCCGGAACCGAGCATCACGGCCGCATCCCGGCCATCGCCGCGACGGCCGCAGGCGTCGGCGAAGGCGGCGAGTGCCGCCTCCAGCTCGGGCAGTTGCTCGTCGCTGGCTCCCTTCTGCGCGGCGAAACCGAACACGGCGCCCCGCGGACCCAGCAAGGGCACGTCCACATCGCTCGCCACCACCACATCCACGCCAGCGAGGCGCGCAAGCGGCCGCCCGAGGTCGACAGCGGTGACCCGGGCAAGCGGCAGGGGCCCTCGATCGAGGGGAACGGGGTCGCCGACTGCGGACACGGCGATCGCCCCCAGGCTGCTCAGCAGCCCGGCCCCGGCATCCGTCACGTTGGTGCCGCCCAGCCCGAGCACCACCCTCCGGGCGCCCGCGTCGAGTGCCGCCAGCAGGAGTTCACCGACGCCGCTCGAGTGGGCGGCCAGGACGTCCAGACCCCGGCTGAGCCCCACGACCTGGGCGGATTCCAGGTATGCGGTGTCCCCCGACAGGGTCCACCGCGCATCCACCACGCCCCCCAGCGAGTGCCTGGCCCTGAGCTCGCGCAGCGGCACCCCATGGGCGAGCGCCATGGCGCGCACGAAACCGGGCCCCCCGTCCGAGAGCGGCTTCAGCTGCAGGTCATGGTTCGGCCGCGCCCGTCGCCAACCGGAGGCGATGGCGAGTGCCACCTCGTCGGCATCGAGGGTGCCCTTGAAGGCGTCGGGGGCGACGAGGATGCGCATCGGCACACGGTATCTGCGAAACTAGGCCCATGCTCACCGAACCAAGCGCGACGCCGCTCGCCCTGCTGCTCATGGGGCGCGACGAGGACCTCCGCAGCGAACGCGGCGTCTCCTGCCCGGGCGAACTGCCGCTCGCCAGTGACCCGGACCTGGTCGAGCGCGCCCACGCGGCCAAGACGAAGCTCGGCGATCGCGTGTTCGTCCTCGGCCACCACTACCAACGGGACGAGGTCATCCAGTTCGCGGATGTCACCGGGGACTCCTTCAAGCTCGCGCAATCGGCGGCGGCCAGGCCGGATGCGGAGTTCATCGTGTTCTGCGGCGTCCACTTCATGGCGGAGTCCGCCGACATCCTCACGTCCGATCGCCAGCAGGTGCTGCTGCCCGACCTGGCCGCCGGTTGCTCCATGGCGGACATGGCGGCGATCGACCAGGTCGAGAAGGCGTGGGCGCACTTCGAGGAACTCGGCATATCCGAGGACATCACACCGATCACCTACATGAACTCGACGGCCGCCATCAAGGCCTTCACCGGTCGCCACGGCGGAACCGTCTGCACGTCCTCGAATGCCGAACGCGCGCTCCACTGGGCACTCGCGGAGCGCCCGAAGGTGTTCTTCCTCCCGGACCAGCACCTCGGTCGCAACACCGCGGTGCTGCAGGCCGGCAAGGCGCTTAGCGACTGCGTCGTCTACGACCCGCACAAGCCCAACGGTGGCCTCACCGATGCGGAACTCCGCAATGCGTCCATGATCCTGTGGCGCGGACACTGCTCGGTGCATGGCAGGTTCACTCCCGACAACGTCCGTGAGGTGCGCGAGCGCATCCCCGGTGTGCGGGTCATCGTCCACCCCGAGTGCCGTCACGACGTCGTGACCGCCGCCGATCTCGTGGGCTCCACCGAGTACATCATCAAGCAGGTGGCAGCCGCTCCCGCGGGCACGGCCTGGGCCATCGGCACCGAGTTGAACCTGGTGCGGAGACTCGCTCAGCAGCACCCGGACCAGCAGATCGTGTACCTGGACAAGACCGTCTGCTACTGCTCGACGATGAATCGCATCGACCTGCCCCACCTGGTGTGGACGCTCGAGCAACTCGTCGACGGTGTGGTCTCGAACCGCATCGTCGTCGACGCCGATGATGCACACTGGGCGCGCGTTGCGCCCGACCAGATGCTCGCACTTCCCGCCGCCCCGACCGCCGACTAGGACAGCCATGACCGAACAGCAGCCAAGCGGCAAGGGCCGCCCCACCCCGAGCCGAGCAGAGGCCGAGGCAGCCCGACGCACCCGGGCCAAGCTCCCCCGGGATTCGAAGGCGGCCCGCAAGGCCATGCGCGTGCGGGAGGGCGCAGAGCGGGCCCAGGCCCGTGCCGCCCTGTACACCGGCGACGAGCGCCTGCTGCCCGCTCGCGACCAGGGGCCGATCCGCAAGCGCCTCCGCCAGTTCATCGACTCACGGCTCTCAACCGGTGAGGTGTTCCTGCCCATCGCGCTGTTGGTCATGTTCGCCGCATTCATCCGGAACAAGACCGTGATCCTGATGGTGAACACCCTCTGGTCGCTGCTGCTCCTGCTCGTGATCGTGGACGCCGTGTACGTCGCGATCCGGGTGAGCCAGATGCTGAAGCGCGAGTTCCCCGACTCGGCTCGGCGCCTGCCGCATATCGGCTACGCGATCGTGCGGTCGCTCACCATGCGCGTCATGCGCCTGCCCAAGCCGCGTTATGCCATCGGCGGCAAGCCAAGGACGCCCAAGATCCCCAAGGCCTACCTGAAGTAGGAACGGGCGACGGCTCCCCGCCAC
>DAHWFQ010000026.1:0-9631 GCA_027324895.1 Actinomycetota bacterium
TGGTTGCGGCCGGCGATGGCGGCCGAGCGGGCGGCGGCGTAGCGGCCGGTGCTGTCGGAGTTGGCGTTCGCATAGGCCCGGGCCGCCATCTGGGCTGCCCCGTTCACGCCGTACACGGCCGACTGCAATTGGGCCAGGGCCAGCACCGCGTAGGCGATCGGCACCATGAGCAGCACGGAGACCCCGATGAACTCCAGGCTGGCGTTACCGGCATCGGCCGGCCGCCTCACGGCCAGGCCTCGTGGTAGGCGGAGGCGGTGGTCGTCAGGAGCCCGGGTCCCAGCGGTCCGAGCAGCGGCAGGCGCGCCCGCACGCGCAGGGTGAGGGTGTCCAGGGTCGACGCCCACTCCAGGCTGCTGATGGCCTCGGGTGCCACCGCCCCGGCGAGGAGGTCGCGGAAGCGACGCTCGCCCGCCGCGGAGTCGCCCCCGAAGGCGGCGGCCACGCGCACCGCGTCCTCCGCTGCACACGTGATGATCGATCGCGTGTGCAGCGTGAAGGCGAGCTGCAGCAGGGCCAGCACGAGGGCGGTGACGAGCGGCGCGACGAGCGTGAAGTCCACGACCGACGATCCGCGATCGTCAGACCGAGGAGACCGAGGTGAGGGCACGGTTGAGGATGGAGGTGAGTTGGCCGTCGGCGATGAGCCAGATGGCGGTGACGAGTCCGGCGGTCATCACGGTGACGAGGACCCAACCCGGGACATCACCCCGATCGCCCTCGAACCAGTGCACGACGCGACTGCGGATTGCGGATAGGGCTTGCATTGCTTGTTCCTTTCGGGTTTCAGACGAGCACGGTGAGTTCACGGAATCCGGGGAAGAGCGCGACCACCACCACGGCGGGGAGCACGAAGAAGACGACCGGCACCATCATGGCGATCTCGCGTCGGCCGGCCTTCTCCAAGAGGAGGCGGCGCGCCTCGCTGCGCGCGTCCGCCGCCTGCGCGTGCAGCACGTCCACCACCGGCGTACCCCGTTCCAGGGCGATGCGCAGGGCGTCGACGAAACGGCCGATGGAGAGCAGCGGCAGGCGCTCGGCCACGCCAGCGAGCGCACGGTCCATGTTGCTGCCGTCGCGGATGTCCGCCAGCACCTGGGCCAGGTCGTCCACCAGCACGCCCTGCTCGCGGCGCACGAGCAGTTCGATGGCATGCGGCAGGGCCGCGCCGGCTCCCACCGCGAGCGCCAGCGACTCGGCGACCGTCGGCAGCTCCATGGCCGCACGCGTCTGCCGCCTGCGCCCCGCACGATCGAGCCTTCGCTCGGCGAGCAGCCAGCCCGAGGCTGCGCACACGACGAGCAGCGGGAGTGCCGCTGCCGGCTGGTGGACAGTGCCGCCGATGAGCATGAGCACGACCACCGCGGACCCGAGACCCAGGCCGCTCGCGCACCAGATGACGACGGAGAGCAAGTGTGCCGACGGGTCCGCCGGGAGCCCGGCGCGCCGCTGGCGTTGGGCGATGCCGAGCAGGCGCGAGTCGCCGGGGACGTGGCGCAGCAGCCAGCGCCGAGGCAGGGGCAGGGGCTGCGGGTGCAGGAAGTCCTCGACGCGCTTGATGAAGGTGCGCGCACGCCACGGCGACCGGGAGGTGACGAGCAGGTAGGCGCCCCATCCGAAGAGCAGGCCGAACAGGGATCCGACGCCACTCATGCCGCGGCCTCCTCGATGCGGGCGATGCGGACCATGGCCGCGTAGGCGAGTGCCGAGGTGGTCGCGACCCCCAGCAGGACGAGCGCTCCGGCCGACGTCCGATAGGCCTCGACGGTCGACGGTCGCGCCGACAGCATCACCAGGACCACCCAGGGGGCAGCCACCGCCATGCGCGCGGAGTTGACCGTCCACGACTGCCGGGCCAGCAGCTCACCGCGCAGCTGCAGCTCGGCGCGGATGAACGCCCCGAGTGAGCGCAGCACCTGCGTGAGGTCGCTCCCGCCCACGTCCCGGGCCATGACGAGCGCGTGTGCGAGTTGGTCGAAGACGCGGTCGTCGACCTCGACGCGCATGCCCTCGATGGCGGACATGAAGTCGCCGGTGCGGGCGTAGCGCGCGTCGAATCCGTGGAAGGCCGCCCGCAGGTCGCCGGGGGCGTGCCGGCCCGCCTGCCCGAGCGCCTCCGGCAGGTTGAGGCCCGCCCTGACTGCGCTGATGACGTCGTCCAGCACATTCGGCCAGGCTTGGGCGCGGGCGTCGCGCTGCCGCATGGCCCGTCGGCGCACGAGCATGCGCGGCACGAAGGCGGCGGCCGTGCCGGCCAGGAGCGCGAACACAGGCACGGTGGTGACGATGAGTGCCACGCTGGCGGCCGCGAGGCCCACGCCGACGGCCAGCGCCGGATTGCCTGCGGCACGTGCTGCCCTCACCCGTCTGCTGCCGGGCCTGCGCAGGCCAGCGAGGACGAGCAACCCGCCCACCAGCCACAGCGTGCACAGCAGCGCGATCATCGGCCACTCCGCAGCAGCGTCGTCAGCCGGAAGCCGTGGGCCTCGAAGCGGTCCTCGTGCCGCGGGAACCCCACGTCACGCACCAGGCGGCCGGACCGCCAGGTGAAGAGCGTCGCCAACTCGATCTGGCGGTCCTCGATACGCCCGGTGACGGCCAGGACCTCCTGCACCCGCCGCTGACCCTGCGGGGTCGTGCGCAGGTGGACGACGAGGTCGACGGAACCCGCCACGGTGGGCACGACGAAGGCGCTCGAGATGTTGTCTCCGGCGAGCAGGGGCAGCGTGCACAGCTTGGTGACCGCCTCGCGCGCGCTGTTGGCGTGCAGGGTGGCGAGGGAGGGTTGGCCGCTGTTCATCGCGATGAGGAGGTCGAGGGCCTCGGCCTGTCGCACCTCGCCGATGACAAGACGGTCCGGGCGCATGCGCAGCGACTCCTTCACCAGTCGGCGTAGCGGCACCTCGCCCGTGCCCTCGAGCGAGGGCGGCCGCGTCTGCATGCGCACCCAGTCCGGGTGCTGCAGTCGCAACTCGAGGACCTCCTCGCAGGTGATGATGCGCTCGTGCGCGGGTACCGAGGCGAGCAGGCAGCCGAGCACCGTCGTCTTGCCGGCGCCCGTGCCGCCCGCGACCATGATGTTCAGGCCGCTCACCACCGCTGCGTGCAGGAAGCCGGCCGCCTGCTGCGTGAGCATCCCACCCGCGGCCAGCTCGTGGATGGAGGTGGCCCGGGCCACGAACTTGCGGATGTTCACACTCCAGTGCCGCGGGACGATGTCCGGGATCACCGCGTGCAGGCGACTGCCGTCGGGGAGGGTGGCGTCGACGAAGGGGCTGCTGAGGTCGAGGCGACGGCCGCTGCCCCGCAGCATGCGCTCCACCAGGTCTCGCACGGCGGCGTCGGTGAGCACGATGGGGGTGAGCTCACTGTGCGCATCGCGCGACACGAAGATGCGGTCCGGCGCGTTGATCCAGATCTCCTCGACCGTGGGATCGTCGAGGAGGGGTTGGAGGACGCCGAAGCCCGGGTCCACAAGGGCGAGCGCGGCGGTCATGGACGGAACCCATCACGGGCGACCCTGTGGATGACCGCTCAGTCGCACGCGTTCGCCCACAGCCGAATCGCGGGCGCCCGCTCGCCCCTGGCGACTTCCTGAGGTTTTCGGTCGCTCTTGCGCTTGCAAAGCGACCGAAAACCTCAGGAAGTCGTGAAAGGGGGTGCGCAGGGGGCGGGCGAGCAGGGGTGTCAGGCGCGCACGGGGTTGGTGAGGGCGCCCAAGCCGTCGATGGTGACGGTCACGAACTGGCCGTCCTTCAGGGGGCCGATCCCAGCCGGTGTGCCGGTGAGGATCACGTCGCCGGGGAGCAGTGTCATCACGCCGCTCACGAATTCGATGATCTCGTAGACGTCGTGCTCCATGTGATCGAGCGTCGAGGACTGCCGCACCTCGCCGTCGACCGTGCACACGATCGCCTGATCCTGCGGATCGAAGTCGTTGACGATCCAGGGCCCGAGCGGGCAGAAGGAGTCGAAGCCCTTGGCGCGCGTCCACTGGCCGTCGCGCTGCTGCAGGTCGCGTGCGGTGACGTCGTTGCCGATCGTGTACCCGAGGATGTACTCCGCGGCGTGATCGCGTCGGACATTGCGCGCGGTGCGACCCATGACGATGCCGAGCTCCGCCTCGTGATCGACGCGCTCGCTCTGCCACGGCATGCTGATGGGATCGTTGGGCCCGATCACCGCGGTGTTCGGCTTGATGAAGATGACCGGCTCGACCGGCACCGCGCCGCCCATCTCCTTGGCGTGGTCGGCGTAGTTCTTGCCGATGCAGACCACCTTGGAGGGCAGCACCGGCGCCAGCACGCGCACGGCAGCGAGCGGCAGCACCACGCCGGTGCTCTCCAGCTCACCGAAGGGGTGCGAGGTCAGGATGTCGACGACCGTCTCCGGCGTCGGGATCCCGCGCGCATCGAGGCCGTGCACAACCCCGTAGGCAACCTTGCCGTCCTGCGTGGCAACTCGTGCGACGAACATCAGTCCTTACCTCCCACCTTGAGCAAGCCGAACGTGAGCGCATCCTCGAGGGCGATCCAGGAGGCGGCGATGACATTCTCGTGCACGCCGACGGTCGTCCATTCCTCGCCGCCGTCGCGCGAGCTCACGAGCACGCGTGTGGTGGCACCGGTGCCCTGGGCGTCGGCCAGGATGCGGACCTTGTAGTCGACGAGATCGATGTTGCTGAGTTCCGGGTACTTGAGCAGCACCGCTCCGCGCAGGGCGGCATCGAGCGCATTCACCGGGCCGTTGCCCTCGGCGGTCGCGATGACCCGCTCACCGTTGGCATGGAGCTTCACCGTGGCCTCGGTGGCGACGCTGCCGTCCGCCCGCTGCTCGACGATGACCCGCCACGACTCGACGTCGAAGTACTTGGGCTTGTCCTCGAAGCCGTGCTCGAGCACCAGCAGTTCGAAGGAGGCGTCGGCCGCCTCGAAGGACCAGCCCTTGTTCTCCAACTCCTTGACCTTCTCGACGACGCGCGTCACCGCGAAGGAGTCGGGCAGTTCGTACCCGAGTTCCCGGCTCTTGAGCTCGACCGAGGCGCGGCCGGCCATCTCCGTCACCAGGACGCGCTGGTCGTTGCCGACGAGCGTCGGGTCCATGTGGTTGTAGAGGTGCGCGGCCACCTTCAGCGCACTGGCGTGGAGGCCGGCCTTGTGCGCGAATGCGCTGATGCCGGCGTAGGGCTGGTGGGTGTTCGGCGGGAGGTTGGCGATGTCCGCGATGGCGTGGCTGATGCGGACGGTCTCTCGCAGCTTGCCCTCCGGCAGCACCTTCATGCCCATCTTCATCTCGAGGTTCGCGACCACTGCGAAGAGGTCGGCGTTGCCCGTGCGCTCGCCGTACCCGTTCGCGGTGCCCTGGAAGTGGGTGACGCCGGCCTCGATGGCGGCGATCGAGTTCGCCGTCGAGCAGCCCGTGTCGTCCTGGCAGTGGATGCCCAGCCGCACCCCGCTGCGCTCCTTCACATCGGTCACGATGTTGAAGACGCGGCTGGGGAGCATGCCGCCGTTGGTGTCGCACATGACACCCACCGAGGCGCCCGCCTCGAAGGCGGTGGTGAGCAGGCGCACGCCGTAGTCCTTGTCGGCGAGGTAGCCGTCGAAGAAGTGCTCGCAGTCGACGAAGACGCGCCGACCGTTGTCCACGAAGAACTTCACGGTGTCGAACACCATGGACAGGTTCTCCTCGTTCGTGGTGCGCAGCGCCTCCTTGACGTGCACGACCGACGACTTGGCGACCAGGCACACGACGGGCGCCTCCGAGTCGAGCAGGGCCCGTACCTGCGGATCCTCCTCGACCTTGAGGCCGGCCTTGCGGGTGGCGCCGAAGGCCACGAGCTGCGCGAACTTGAAGTCGATCTCCTCGCGTGCGCGCCGGAAGAACTCCGTGTCCTTGGGCAGCGCACCCGGCCAGCCGCCCTCGATGAAGCCCACGCCGTAGCCGTCGAGCAGGCGCGCCACCTGGAGCTTGTCTGCGACGCTGTAGCTGATGCCCTCCCGCTGCGCACCGTCGCGCAACGTGGTGTCGTAGACGTGGAAATCGTCCGAAGGCCGGGTCATCGTGTCTCCTTGCAATGAAAAAGCCCCCGCAATGCGGAGGCTGCGCGCTGACGGTGGGTCAACGCGCTGTCAAATAATGATCACAGACGTGCTCATGGTGAGAGCAGTGTGCCAGACGCGGCTCCGACGCGGAACCCCAGGGCCACCTACCTCTCATCGACCCCCTGATGTTTTCCGTCACTTTGCGGGGTGCGGAGCGGCGGAAAACGTCGGGAGGTCGGGGGTTTGGGCCCGTGGCGTGGGCGCTCCAAGAGGCGAGCGAGGTGGCGGGCCATGGGATGGAGCGTCTCGAAGGTCCAACGCACCACCGTCCAGCCGCCGGCGCGCAGGTCGTCCTCGCGCAACTTCTCGCTGCGGTAGGCGGCGCGCCAGGCGTCCTCGGACTCTCCGAACTTGCCCCAGCCGTCAGCCTCCCCGACCAGCCGGGCCTCGGGCCATGCGAAGTCGACGCGATACTCCCGCCCGGACGCGCCAGCGATCCACTGCTGCAGTAGGGGCGACGGCATCCGCATCTCCAGGAACACCCCGCGACTCCGCGACTCGAGCGCAGATTCCGAGCGGCCGTCGGCGGCATCGATCGCCCGTGGCAGACCGCGCGTTCCCGGCCATCGATGCATGCGTTCGAGCATGCGCTGCAGGGTGTCCCGCGACGCGCCGAGCCGCAGCGCACTGTCCATCGGGATCAGCGCCCAGGGCAGGTCCCGACCGCGTGCGAGGTCCATGGCCGTGCGCGCGATCGACGTGACGCGCACTCCGTGCATGCGGATGGTGTCCGACACCAGGAGCGACGTCGCCAGCACGTGCAGGTCCTTGCGCACCTGCGCGTTGCGGTTGTCCAGCGCGTACAGGCAGACGGGCCTCGACCGCTCGTTCCAAGCATCGGGCGTCCACAGGCCGAGGAAGGCCGCGGCAGTGTGCCCACCGAGCACGAACTCGCCGGCAAGCCCGGCCTGCACCTTCAGAGCCACCGCAATGTGCCGCTGCACGGGCGTGAGCTCGGCGAACGCGTCAGGGCGGAAGTACAGGCCGTTGCGATCGCGCTCGATGACGCGATTGCGGCGCAACGTGCGGAGGTTGCGCTCTGTGATGCCGATCGCTGCGGCGTCGGCGATGGTGAAGGGCGACGGCGGGAACTCGCTGCGGGACATGACGGGCACAGTGCGCCAGCGATTGCTGCCGAAGTGTGACCCGTTCGGGCATCAACGGGCCGGCCCTCCCCCGCGACTCCCTGACGTTTTCCGTCGCCTTCCGGTCCCCGAAGCGACGGAAAACCTCAGAAGGTCGGCTACGGGGCGGGGACGAGCGTGCGCATCCAGTTCGCGGGGTCGGCGATGGTGCCGCCCTGGATCCCCAGCAGTTCGTCGCGCAGCCGCATGCTCACCGGTCCCGGCGCGCCGTCGCCGACGACCCAGTCCCCGGCGGCCGACTTCACGCTGCCCACGGGCGTGATGACCGCGGCCGTCCCGCATGCGAAGACCTCGCTCAGCTCGCCCGAGGCGCAGCCCTCGCGCCACTGCTCGACGGAGATGCGGTCCTCAGTGGCCGGGATGCCCAGGCGCGCGGCCACCGTGAGCAGCGAGTCGCGCGTGACGCCGGGTAGCAGGGTGCCCGTGAGCTGCGGCGTCATGATGCGGGCCTCGGCACCGCGGCCGAACACGAAGTACATGTTCATGCCGCCCATCTCCTCGACCCAGCGCCGTTCGACCGCGTCGAGCCAGACCACCTGGTCGCAGCCCTTGGCGGCCGCCTGCTGCTGGGCGAGCAGCGAGGCCGCGTAGTTGCCCGCGAACTTGGCGGCACCGGTGCCACCGGGCGCAGCGCGCACGTACTCGGTGGCGAGCCACACGGACACCGGGTGGACGCCACCCGCGAAGTAGGCGCCCGCAGGCGAGGCGATGAGCAGGTACGCGTAGCGATTGGCCGGACGTACCCCGAGTCCCACCTCGGTGGAGATCATGAAGGGGCGCAGGTAGAGCGACTTCTCGCCGTCTGCGGGCACCCATGCCTGGTCGACCTCGACGAGTTCCCGGATCGACTCGACGAAGAGGTCCGTGGGCAACTCCGGCATCGCCATGCGAGCCGCGCTGCGCTGGAAGCGTGCGGCGTTGGCGTCCGGTCGGAAGGTCTTGATGGAGCCGTCCGCGTGACGGTAGGCCTTCAGGCCCTCGAAGATGGCCTGGCCGTAGTGCAGCACATTGGTGGCCGGGTCGACCGAGAGCGGGCCATACGGGATGAGGCGGGCATCGTGCCAGCCCTGGTCGGCATCCCAGTCGATGCGCACCATGTGATCGGTGAAGTACTTGCCGAAGCCGGGGTTGGCGAGCATGGCCTCGCGCTCGGCCGCGCTGCGCGGATGCGGATTGAGTTCGCGACGGATCGTCATGGTTCGAAACTACCTCGTTCTCGAAGTCACTTCCTGAACCGAACGGACCGGCTTGCGATCAATGCGCGCAGGTTTCGTTCGGGAGGTCGGCGGGTCGGCTGCTAGGCGAGGCGAGCGGCGATGGCGTCGCCCACCTGCGAGGTGGTGCGGGTGGCGGAACCACGCGCGGCGAGGTCGTCGCTCACTGCTGACTCGACGCGCTTGGCGGCATCCGCGGCACCGAGGTGGTCGAGCAGCATGGCGACGCTGAGGATGGTGGCCGTCGGATCCGCCTTGCCCTGTCCCGCGATATCGGGCGCGGAGCCATGCACGGGCTCGAACATCGAGGGGTTGGTGCGCGTGACATCGAGGTTGCCCGACGCCGCCAGGCCGATACCACCGGCAATGGCGGCACCGATGTCCGTGATGATGTCGCCGAACAGGTTGTCCGTGACGATGACGTCGAAGCGCTCGGGCTGGGTGAGGAAGAACATCGACGCCGCGTCCACATGGCAGTAGTCCGTGGTGACGCCGGGGAACTCCTCGGCCACCGCGTCGAAGGTGCGCTGCCAGAGCCCGCCCGCGTGCACGAGGACGTTCGTCTTGTGCACGAGCGTGACCTTCTGGCGGCGCTTGGACGCGCGCTGGAAGGCGTCGCGGACGATGCGCTCGACCCCGAAGCGCGTGTTCATGGAGTCTTCGATGGCCACCTCGTGCGGAGTCCCCTTGCGCAGGGAACCGCCGGCACCCGCGTAGGGGCACTCGGTGCCCTCGCGGCAGACGACGAAGTCGATCTCAGCGGGGCCCTTGCCGGCCAGCGGCGAGGTGACGCCGGGGAACAGCTTCACGGGGCGCAGGTTGACGTGGTGGTCGAGTTCGAAGCGCATGGCGAGCAGGAGGCCGCGCTCCAGGACGCCCGGCGGTACGGACGGGTCGCCGACGGCGCCGAGCAGGATGGCGTCGTGCTGGCGCAACTCGGCGAGCACGCTGTCGGGGAGCGTCTCGCCGGTCGCGTTGTAGCGCTTGGCCCCGAGGTCGTAGTGCGAGCGCTCGAAGGACATCCCGGCCGCGGGCGCGATCGCGTCGAGCACCTTGAGGCCCTCTGCCACCACTTCGGTGCCGATGCCGTCACCGGGGATCACTGCCAGTTTCACATGCTGCGTCATGGCGCCAAGCCTACGACCGGCGTCCCACGATTTGGGATTCG
>DAHWFQ010000056.1:0-9221 GCA_027324895.1 Actinomycetota bacterium
GTGTGTTCCTTGATGTTCTGCTCGAAGGCCGCGAACTGCGCGGCCGTCGGCAGGTCCCCGTAGATGAGCATGTACACGACTTCGTAGAACGTCGACCGCTCAGCCAACTGCTCGATGGGGTATCCGCGGTAGTGCAGGATGCCCGCGTCGCCGTCGATGTAGGTGATGGACGACTCGCAGGACGCCGTGTTCATGAAGCCGGTGTCGAGTGTGACGTGCCCGGTCCGGTTCAACAGCGAGTTGATCTCCAAGCCGGAGCTGCCGACCGTCGACGGGTGGACGGTGAGGTCGATCTCCCCGTTGGGGTAGCGAAGGGCGTAGTCGGACATGTCGGCTCCCGTGCGGTAGGTGAATCAAAACTAGTGGTCGGCGCGGAGGCGCGGCATGTGGCTTTGGGCCAATCTCTCCGCCGCGGTGCCGATCGCCGCATCGCTGCCGGTGAGCGCGATGCGGACATGCTGCCGGCCGGCGGTGCCGTAGAACTCGCCGGGCGCGGCCAGGATGCCGAGGTCGGCGAGGCGCCCGAGCGTGGCCCAGCAGTCCTCGCCCAGCGTCACCCAGAGGTACAGCCCCGCCTCCGAGCCGTCGACGGTGAAGCCGGCCGCCTCGAGGGCGCTGCGCAGCACCTGGCGGCGCGCGCCATAGCGCACTCGCTGCTCGGCGACGTGGTCGTCGTCCGCATAGGCGGCGGCCATCGCCGCCTGCACGGGTAGGGGCACCATGAAGCCCGAGTGCTTGCGGATGTCGAGCAGGGACCGGATGCGTCCCGCGTCGCCCGTGATGAAGGCCCCGCGGTAGCCAGCGAGGTTCGAGCGCTTGGACAGGGAGTGCACCGCGAGCAGGCCGTGGTGTGCGTCCGGGCCGCTGCCGCAGACCTCGGGGTGCAGCAGCGAGATGGGTTCGGCCTCCCAGCCCAACTCGATGTAGCACTCATCGTTGACGATGAGGATCCCGTGTTGACGGCCCCAATCGACGATCCCGCGCAAGGCTGCCCGCGTGAGCACGCGCCCGGTCGGGTTCGAGGGCGAGTTCAGCCACACCATGCCCAGTTCGCGCCCGCTGGCCTCGACGCGCACGAGCAGGTCCTCGAGTTGGTCGACGCCGTCCGCGGCCACCACCGACGCCCCCACCAGGCGCGCACCGATGTCGTAGGTCGGGTACGCGATGGCGGGGATGGCGATGACGTCGCGGGCGCCGAGCCCGAGTTGGAAGGGGAGCATGGCCACCAGTTCCTTGGAACCGATGGTGGGCAGCACGGCGTCCGCCGATGCTGCGACGCCGAGACGCCGTCGCAGCCATGCCGCGATCGCCTCACGGAGCGCGGCAGTACCCCACACCGTCGGGTAGCCCGGGGCATCCGCTGCCTGCCGCAGGGCCTCCTGGACCACTGGCGGCGTGGCATCCACGGGCGTGCCGATGGAGAGGTCGATCAGCCCCTGGGCGGCCGCCCGCTCCTTGAACGGCAACAGGCGATCCCACGGGAATTCCGGCAGCGATCGCCCATCCGGCCGAGTGGGAGTGCTCACTGGGTCTGGACTAGTGCGACTGCGGGGGCAATGCGGCAACCATGGGCGCGTCGAAGGACTGCGCACCCATCTTGGCCGCGCCACCCGGCGAGCCGATCTCGGCGAAGAAGTCCACATTCGCCTTGGTGAATTCCGCCTGGTCGGCCGGAACGTCGTCCTCGTAGAAGATCGCCTCGACGGGGCATACCGGCTCGCAGGCTCCGCAGTCGACGCATTCGTCGGCCTGGATGTAGAGCATGCGGTCGCCTTCGTAGATGCAGTCGACGGGGCACTCCTCGATGCAGGCCTTGTCCTTCACATCGACACAGGCTGCGGTGATGACGTACGTCATGGATCCTCCCAAGATTCGCGCCCCATTCTGCACCAGCCCGGAGCGTGCCGCAGCGCGGGGGCGAGGCCCTGCGCCGGCGCGCCCCGCTGGCATGGTGAGGGGCGGCTACTCGACCCCGGCGAAGAGGTCGGTCTCGCGCTCCTCGGTGGGCGCCAGGCCCTTGACGGCGCAGTAGTACCCGACGCCCATGGCCTCCGAGCCGAGGTTGTTCGACAGCGCGAAGAACCCGCCCTTGACGTCGATCTGCGTCGCATGGGCGCGCAGCGCTGCCATCTTGCGGTCCAGGTAGCCGGCGGCGTTGATGGCGGTCGTCACGAACTCATCGGGCGTGGCCAGGGGCAGGTCGTCGGGGTCCATGGTCGCGAAGAAGCTGTCCGAGCCCTGCGCCTTCAGGGCCTCGATCCCGGCCCGCATCACGCTCCGCGGGAACGCCGTCCAGTAGATCTTCGCGATCTCCCACGGCGTCCCGAGCTCGGGTCGGAATGACGGCGCCGCTGCCAGCTGTGCGGCATACATGGCGACGCGGTGGGCCTGGATGTGGTCGGGGTGTCCGTAGCCGCCGAATTCGTTGTAGGTGACGAGCACCTGCGGCCTGACTTCCCGGATGACCTCGACGAGGTAGGCCGCGGCGGTGAGCAGGTCCGCGCGCCAGAAGCAGTCGGGCCGGTCGTTCGGCGGGGTGCCGATCATGCCGCTGTCGCGGAAGCGACCGTGGCCCCCGAGGAAGCGGTGATCGGCCACGCCGAGCTCCTGCATGGCGAGTGCCAACTCCTCACGGCGATGTTCGCCCAGCGTGTCGTTCGCATGGGCTGCGAGGTGGGCGAGGTCGTCGATGAGGATCTCCCCCTCCTCACCCGACGTGCAGGTGACCAGGGTGATCTGGGCACCCTCAGCGGCGTACTTGGCCATGGTGGCGCCGGAGGCGATCGTCTCGTCGTCGGGATGCGCGTGGACGAGCAGGAGTCGACGTGTCATACGAAGCAGCCTAGCCACTCGTCGTGCGCAGTCGCCTCGAGTTGATGGGGCTCGTCCCAGCGCGCAGGATGGCGCCATGCCGATCGCCCTTGACCAGGATTTCCCGCACGCGTACTCGCACACGGACCGGCTGCGCCGCGGCTTGCCGCGCACCTTCGCCGTCACCGACGAGCACGTGACCTTCCTGCGGTCGAGTGGTCCCCGGGACGCCCAGTTGAGCCTGTGGCGCTTCGCTGTCGCCTCGGCCGCCGAGGAACTGCTGGTGGCGGCGGAGGACCTGCAGGCCGACGACGCCGAGCTGCCCGAGGCGGAGCGTGCACGACGGGAACGGCTGCGCGAGAGCGGCGCCGGCATCACGGGATACTCGCAGGACAGGTTTGGCGATCGCATCGTCTTCGCGGTGGGCGGTGGCCTCTGGTGCTGGGACCGCCTCGGCGTCCGCGCCGTGGAGACGCAGGGGCCGGTGTTCGACCCGCGCATCGACCCCACCGGCGAGCTGGTCGCCTGCGTCATCGATGGCGGCCTGCACGTGCTCCGCTTCGTGGACGGCGATGAGGTGCTGCGGGTGGCGCGCGCCGGCCTCACCGTTGGCAGCGCGGACTTCGCGGCTGCTGAGGAGCTGAGTCGGTACACGGGCCACTGGTGGGCCCCCGATGGCAGCGCGCTCATCGTGGAGGTGGTCGACGAGGCACCGGTTCCGCTGTGGCGGATCGCCGACCCGACGCATCCGGAGCGTGAACCCCGCGAGCACCGGTACCCGCATGCCGGGGCGAACAATGCCAGCTGCTCACTGCTGCTGGTCGATGTCGCATCCGGCGTCGAACGCGAGATCCCTTGGGATCACACGCAATTCGAGTACCTGGTGTCGGTGCGCTGGACCAGGGAGGGGGCGCCGCTCGTCACCCTCGCGAATCGCGGGCAGACCCGCTTCGAGACCTTCCGGCTGGACCTCGCGACCGCCACGCTCACGTCCGTGGTGGTGTCGTCCGGCGAGCCCTGGGTGGAGGTGAGCATCGGCGCTCCTGCCTGGCTGCCCGACGGTCGATTGGTCCACGTCATCGAGGACCGCGATGCCGATACGCGGCGACTGGCCATCGATGGGGAGCCGGTGACGGTTCCGGACTTCCAGGTGTCGTCGATCATCTCCGTCGGTGAAGCGGGCATCGTGGTGGCGGGCGCTGCCGACGCGCGAACCCTGTCGGCCCTGCACATCGCGCAGGACGGGATGCAGACGGCACTTGGCTACGGCTTCTCCTACAGCCAGTTCGCGAGCAACGGCAACGTCCATGTGCGCACCATGCTCACCGCGACGAGCAGCGCCCGGCGGGTCGAGGTGATGCGCGGCGGCAACGTCATCGGACGCATCGCCGTCCATGCCGAGCAGGTGCGGATGCCGGCCCCGCAGTTCGAACTGCTCGACGATCTCCATGCCGTGGTCCTGTGGCCCGAGCAGCAGTTCGAGGGCCGCTTGCCCGTCGTGCTCTCCCCCTACGGTGGCCCCCACCACGCCAAGGTGATCGCAGCCGCGGGGTCATTCGCCGAGGACCAGTGGCTGGCCAACCAGGGCTTCTGCGTCATCGTGGCCGACGGTCGGGGCACACCGGGACGGGGCCTGGCCTGGGAGCACGCCATCGCGGATGCCTTCGCTGAGATCACCCTCGAGGACCAGGTGCGCGCCCTGCGGGCCGCGCTCGCGCTGTTCCCCGATCGTCTCGATGCGTCCCGTGTGGGTATCCGCGGCTGGTCCTACGGGGGTTACCTCTCCGCGCTCGCGCTGCTCGCGCGCCCCGATGTCTTCCACGTCGGCATCGCGGGTGCGCCGGTGACGGACTGGACGCTGTACGACACCGCGTATACGGAGCGATACCTCGGCGATCCCCGGAAGTTCCCCGAGGTCTACGCCAGGAACTCCTTGGCGCCACTCGCACCGAACCTGCGCGGGAACCTCCTCATCGTGCATGGCCTGGCCGACGACAACGTGGTGGCCGCGCACTCGCTGCAGCTGTCGGCGGCCCTGCTTGCCGCAGGTCGCCTGCACGAGTTCCTCCCCTTGGCGGGGGTGTCACACATGACGCCCCAAGCGACGGTGACCGAGAACCTCATGCGTCTGCAAGCCGAGTACTTCCAACGGCATCTGCGACCCGCGGCACTCCGCACCGACGACAGTCCACGCCAACCGAATGCTCATGCATGAGCGGTAGCGCCACCGGTCACTGATGCATGGACGGTGGGCGGCCGCACTACTCGTCGCCGCCCGCCAGGGCGATGGAGTCCTGCGTCGGCAACTGGATGATCGTCGTGTGGGCGTAGTTCACCGGTTGCACAGTGACACGCTGGACCCGACGCATCTGCATGGCGACGGGGCTGGCGATCGGCGTCGCCTCCAAGCGTTGGCGGAGGGCCTCGGTGCGCGGATCGGCGAGCGCCGAGCCGACGTCACCGGCCTCGACGACGCCTTCATCGGTGCACACGATGAGATGCGCGCCCGCGCTCGCGATGAGTGCTGCGTCGGACACGACGGCGGCCACCGTCACCATGAACTCGGTGGCCACCCGGCGCATGAAGGCGCACACGTGCGCCGTGTCGAACGGCGAGGATGCGAACGGCGAGACGTCGAACACGAGCAGGTCCGCGCCGCCGGCCAGGGCGACGAGTGTCTCCGAGAGCATGCGCTGCAGCGGACTGGAGTCGCGGGGGCGCCAATTGAGGATGTCCTCATCGAGCCGCAGGGCGAGGCGGATGCGCTGCACGGCCGCCTCATCGATGCGCTTCGGCAACTGCTCGGCCACGCGGCCCCGCGTTCCGTCGCTGCCGTCGATGAGGGTCGCCCCGGCGGCCCTCATGGCCACGGCCATGCGCTGCGCCTGCTCCACGTTGTCACAGAGCAGCACCGAGCGTGGCGCCAGCGAGAGCGCAATCTGCTGCTTGCCGAGGCGAACCGTGAGTTCACGCATCACGTTGCGCCCCCAGCAGGTGGCAGGCCGCGGTGTGGCCGAGGGAGACGCTGCGCATGCCTGGGAAGCCCTGCGAACAGGCGCGCACCACCGCCTCACGGCAGTTCAACACCCAGGGACAGCCTTGGTGGGCGCTGAGGTCGACGAGTCCACTGAAGTCGGGCATGGCACGGTGCGGGCTGGGGGTGAGCCGGACCAGGTCCTGCACATAGGGCATGGCAGGCCGTAGGCAGACGTCGTAGATGGAGCCCGACTCCACCGCCCGGCCGTCCAGCATCACCACCACATCGTCGCCGACGTCCGCGGCCACGGCGAGCGAGTCGGTGCAGACGACGAACGCCGTGGAACCCTCCCGGGACAACGACTGGATGACCGCGCTGTACGTGGGGTACAGGCTTCCCGCCTGCGCCTGGTAGGGCAGGTCGACGACGATCACCTTGGGTTGACCGGCAAGGGCGGCGGCGAACGCGGCTCGCAGGCGGTCGCTCTCCCCCAGGCTGCTCACCCGGGCGTTGGCGTCGCGCAGTTCCACGCGCTCGAGCACATCAGCCTTGGCGATGTCGTGGAGCCGTGACCGCGTATCCAGGGGACCGTCGACGCCGGCAACGTACATCTCGGCCTGCGTGCCATTGCCCACACGGGACACGAGTTCGCGACCGTCCATCACCAGGTCTCCGGCGACGTCGTAGTCGTCGGTGTATCCGCGGAGCACACGGACGAGCGCGCGCCGGACATCGGCGCGTTCTGACACGATGGCCAGTACCCGCCCGGGCGCGATGTCCAGCGAGAGCCGCCGGATGATCGTCTCCGACTCGGCCGAGACATCGACGTCGCGGAACTCGATGATGGCGTGAGCGGGCATGCCCCTAGCCTGACAAAGGCCGCGCGCTCCGCCGCTTTGACTCGCCGACCGTCACGCCTTCGACTTGCGGGAACTGCGTGCACGCTCGTGCTGCTCGAGGATGACCTTGCGCATGCGGACACCGCTCGGTGTGACCTCGATGCACTCGTCCTCGCGGCAGAACTCCAGGGCCTGTTCCAACGACATGATGTGTGGCGGGATCAGCCGCTCCAGTTCCTCGGAGGTCGCGGACCGCATGTTCGTCACCTTGCGCTCCTTGGTCGGGTTCACATCCATGTCCTCCGAGCGGGCGTTCTCGCCGATGATCATGCCCTCGTAGACCTCGACGCCGGGCTCTACGAAGAGTGCACCGCGCTCCTGCAGTGCGAAGAGCGCGTACGAGGTGACCTTGCCACGACGGTCGGCCACGAGCGAACCGTTGGGACGCGTACGGACCTCGCCGAACCAGGGCTCGTAGCGCTCGAAGACGTGGTGGAGCAGGCCGGTGCCTCGGGTCTCGGTGAGGAACTCGGTGCGGAAGCCGATGAGGCCCCGCGCAGGGACCAGGTACTCCAGGCGCACCCAACCGGTGCCGTGGTTGATCATCTGCTCCATGCGCCCCTTGCGCGTGCCAAGCAACTGGGTGACGGTGCCGACGAAGTCCTCGGGCACGTCGACGGTGAGGCGTTCCACCGGCTCATGCACCTTGCCGTCGACCACGCGGGTGACGACCTGGGGCTTGCCCACCGTGAGTTCGAAGCCCTCCCGGCGCATGAGTTCCACGAGCACCGCGAGCTGCAACTCGCCGCGCCCTTGCACCTCCCAGGTGTCGGGCCGCTCGGTGTCGAGCACGCGCAGCGACACGTTGCCGACGAGTTCCGAGTCGAGGCGGTTCTTCAGCAGACGGGCGGTGAGTTTCTTACCGCTCTGCCCCACGAGGGGCGAGGTGTTGGTGCCGATCGTCATGGAGATGCTCGGTTCGTCCACGATGATCACGGGGAGCGGACGCGGGTCCTCGAGGTCGGCGAGGGTGTCGCCGATCGTGATGTCGGAGATGCCGGCTACGGCCACGATGTCCCCTGGGCCGGCCGATTCGACGGAGACCCGCTCCAGGGCCTCGGCCATGAGGAGCTCGGCCACCTTGACCCGCTCCATGGTGCCGTCATGTCGGAACCACCCGACCTGCTGGCCCTTCCGCAGGGTGCCGTTGTGCACCCGACAGAGGGCGAGTCGGCCGAGGTAGGGAGAGGCGTCGAGGTTGGTGACGTGCGCCTGTAGGGGCATCTCGTCGTCGTACTCGGGGCAGGGGATGGACTCGATGAGCGTCTTGAACAGGGGTTCCAGGTTCTCCGAGTCGGGCATGCCACCGTCCTCTGGCTGGTTCATGGAGGCGCGCCCGGCGCGTGCCGACGCATAGACGACCTTGAAGTCGAGGGCGTCATGGCGGTGGGAGTCGTCGATGAGGTCCATGAAGAGCTCATAGGTCTCCTCCACCACCTCGCTGATGCGGGCGTCGGCGCGGTCGACCTTGTTCACCACCACCACGATGGGCAGGTGCTTGGCCAATGCCTTGCGCAGCACGAAACGGGTCTGCGGGAGGGGGCCCTCGGAGGCATCGACGAGGAGCAGGACGCCGTCGACCATCTCCAGACCGCGCTCCACCTCTCCGCCGAAGTCGGCGTGGCCGGGGGTGTCCACGATGTTCAGGGTGATCGGATGGCCGTGGGCCGCCTCGCCCTGGTAGCGGACGGCGGTGTTCTTGGCCAGGATCGTGATGCCCTTCTCCCGCTCCAGGTCCATGGAGTCCATCATGCGTTCAGCGACGTCCTGGTTGGCGCGGAAGTTGCCCGTCTGCCAGAGCATGGAGTCGACGAGCGTGGTCTTGCCGTGGTCGACGTGGGCGATGATGGCGACGTTACGGATGTCGCTGCGAAGTTGTTTCGTCACCCACGGAGTCTAACTGGCCGAAATGCCCTTGATTTTCGGCACAAATCGCGCTTGCGGGAGGTCAGGGCCCCGTCCCCTCGGCCACCACGCTCCAGGTGGACCCGTCGCCGGCCAAAGTGAGGAAGCTGAAGGAGCCGCCGGTGACTGGGTACGGATCATGGGTGACGCCCACTTGCACCGCGGCGATCGCAGCCCGCGGCACGCTGCCGGTCCAAGCACCCTCGCCGCCATCGGCGTACAGGCATCGATGCAGGCCGACGCGCTGCTGCGCCACGTCGAGCAGGGTCGCGGTCGGAGTGATCTCCGTGACCAGCATGCCCTTGGCGGCGAAGTAGTCCGTGACCACTTGCCGCCAGGAGTCCTGCACCGGCACCTGTGGGAAGGAGGACAGGTCCCTGCAGGGCGGAAGCCGATCGGCTGCCGGGGGGGACGGCGAGCCCGCGGAGGTCAGGCTCACATGGTGGCTCGCCACCAGCCACCACGAGCCACCGAGGATGAGGGCGCTGATCGCGAGGGCCAGCAGCCCCAGTCGTGTGCGCATGCCGCCCCCTCGGACAGGAGCGTACGCCGGCCCGTGCAGGCGAACGGGTTACTCGCCGAGCTCCGCGTCGCGCAGGGCCGCGCGCACGACCTCGAAGGCCATGCCT
>DAHWFQ010000064.1:0-4010 GCA_027324895.1 Actinomycetota bacterium
GCCAACTTCTCCGATGCGTTGAACATCGCCCTGGGCAAGCGCTCACTCGAGGCCTTCGAGGCCTTCGGCACCCGGCCCGGCCAGGACATCGACCTGCACCAGCCGGGCTACCTGTTCGTGCTCACGCGGTCCGAGGACGTCGACCTCTTCGCGGCCTCGGTGGCGTTGCAGAACTCCCTCGGGGTCGCCTCCCGCATGCTGACGCCCGCCGAGGCGCAGCAGCTCTCGCCCTACCTGCGCATCGACGATGTGCTGGCCGCGGCCTACTCTCCGCGCGACGGGCACTGCTCACCGGAGTCCGTCGTACTCGGCTACGCGAACGGCGCGCGGCGGCACGGTGCGTCCGTGGTCACGCACTGTGAGGTCCTCGGCATCGCCCATGACTCCGGCACCGTCAGTGCAGTGCACACGAGCCTGGGCTCGATTGCGACGTCCGCCGTCATGGACTGCGCGGGCGCCTGGTCGCCTCAGGTCGCAGCCATGGTGGGGCTGGAGCTGCCGGTCACGCCCTACAAGCGCGAGATCGTGGTGACCGATCCCGTGCCGGGCCTGCCCCCGGACCTCGCGTTCACCATCGACTACGCGAGTTCGTTCTACTACCACCGGGAGGGCGCGAGCCTGCTCATGGGCTTCAGCGACCAGACGGTGCCGGCCGGCTTCGACCTGGGGCGTGATGAGCAGTTCCTCGAGCGTCTGGCGGATCATGCGGAGCGTCGTGCACCGGCGGTGCTCGATGTCGGCATCCGCACGGGCTGGGCCGGTCTCTACGAGGACACACCGGATCACAACGCCCTGCTCGGCGAGTGGGTCGGTGTCTCGCGCTTCTTCTACGCCACCGGCTTCTCCGGGCACGGCTTCCTGCAGGGACCGGCGGTCGGGGAGATCCTGCGCGACCAGTACCTGTGCCGCACGCCCTTCATCGACGTCACGCCGTTGCGCGTCGAGCGCTTCGCCGAGGGCGCGCTGCGCCCCGAGCGCAACATCGTCTGACCCGGCAGCGCGCTGCCGACGACACGGGCGTGCCGCGGTGCGAGCGTGTGTTCCCCGTTGCCGGGAATTGCCGTACGGCCACCCCCGACCGGGCCCGACTGCCTACGCTGGTCACAACAATGCTGCCCAGGAGATGGATTGACGCGATGTCCGATGCACTGAAGAGCCTGACCGACGCCGGCACCTCGATCTGGCTCGATGACCTCAGCCGCACGCGCTTGGACAGCGGCAACCTGGCCCAGTTGATGGGTGAGCGCAGCGTGCGCGGTGTGACCACCAACCCCTCGATCTTCGAGAAGGCGATCTCCGGCTCGGCCGACGCGTACGCCGCCGACCTGCGCGCCTGTGCCACGGCCGGCCTCGGCGTCGATGCCACCATCCGCCGTCTCACCACCGACGATGTACGTCGGGCGTGCGACCTGCTCATGGGCATCTACACGGCCTCGCAGGGCGTGGACGGCCGTGTCTCCATCGAGGTCGACCCCCGGCTCGCGCACGACACCGAGGGAACCGTGGCGCAGGCGCATGCACTGTGGAAGCTCGTGGACCGACCGAACCTCCTCATCAAGATCCCAGCGACCGTCGCCGGCCTGCCCGCCATCACCGCGGTCATCGGCGCCGGCATCAGCGTGAACGTGACGCTCATCTTCTCCGTGGAGCGCTACCGCGAGGTCGTGCTCGCGTACATGGCCGGGCTGCGCCGCGCAGCTGACAACGGCCTGCACCTCGGCTCCATCCATTCCGTGGCCTCGGTGTTCGTGAGCCGCGTCGATGGCATGGTCGATCCGATGCTCGACGCCATCGGGAGCGAGTTGGCCACCGAACTCCGCGGCGCCGCCGCCATCGCGAACGCCCGCCTGGTGTGGGCCGCCTACCGGGAGATCTCGGCCGACGGGGAATGGCAGCAACTGCTGGCCGCCGGTGCCAACGCGCAGCGGCCCCTCTGGGCATCGACCGGCGTCAAGGACCATCGCTATGACGACACGCGCTACGTCATCGAGCTGGCAGTGCCGGGCAGCGTCAACACCGTCCCCGAGGCGACGCTGCAGGCGGTGTTCGACCATGGCAGCTTCGGGGGCGACACCGTGACGCCGAATCTCGAAGCGGCACAGGGGCTGTGGGCGCAACTCGAGACGCTCGGCATCGGCCGCACGGCCGTCTGCGACAAGCTGGAGGCAGATGGGGTGCGACAGTTCATCGAGGCCTGGGAGCGACTGCGCAGCACGGTCGAGGTCGCCATCGCTGCAGCACGCGCGCAGTAGTCGCGCCCCGGCCGCTGTGCGGCCGGCCTCAACCCAGCAGGTGGGCGCCCTGCGCCGGCGTGACGTCGTAGAAGTTCGGTGCCTTCCAGCCTCGTGACGCGTACGCGTGCGTGACGGATGACTGCACCTCGCCGACATGGCTTCCCGGCACCAAGGCGATGGCGCTGCCGCCGAAGCCGCCGCCAACCATCCGTGCACCCGCGGCGCCGCCGTCCAGGGCCGCGTCGACGGTGACGTCCAGTTCGGTGCAACTCACCTCGAGGTCGTCGCGCAGTGAGCGGTGCCCGGCGGTGAGGATGGGGCCGATGTGGGCGACGTCCCCGGCCTCGAGCAGACCGATGACGTGCAGGACGCGGGCATTCTCGTTCACGACGTGACGGGCCCGCTTGCGCAGCACGGGATCCGCTAGCGCCTCCACCTGCGCCGGATCCTGCACATCCCGCAGGGCGCTCACGCCAAGTGCGGCCGTGGCCGCCTCGAGGGCGCGGCGGCGTTCGCCGTACTCGTCGGTGACCAGGTGGTGATGGGCGTGGGTGTCGATGACGAGCAGGTGGAAGTTGTTCTGCACCAAGGGGAATTGCACATTGCGCGTGGTATCCAGGCCGGTGTCGAAGAAGAGCAGCGAGTCCTTCTGCGCGAGCATGGACGCCACCTGGTCCATGGAGCCGGTGGGCGCCCCGACGAACTCGTTCTCCGCCTTCTTGGCCACGCGCGCGACGTCGCGCGGGTCCAGGTGCACGCCGTCGGCGTCGAGGAGCGCCAGCGCCACCGCGCATTCCACGGCCGCTGACGAAGACAGTCCGGCGCCCGCAGGCAGCGTGGACTTGATGTGGATGTCGGCGCCCTTGAGCGGGACACCCCACTCGCGGAGCGCCCACACCGTCCCCAGGACGTACGCCGACCAGCCCTCAGCGTCCTCGGGCCCCAGGTCGTGGATGTGCGCGAGCACCGGCGTACCCGGCATCTCCCGGGAGGTGACAGCGACCACGCCATCGACTCGCGGGCTCACGGAGCAGGTGACGCCCATGTCCACGGCCATGGGCAGCACGTAGCCGCCGGTGTAGTCGGTGTGCTCGCCGATGAGGTTGACGCGGCCCGGTGCGTAGGCGGTGCTCATGCGGTGGCCCAGGAGTCGCGCAACTGCTGCGCCGATTGCTCCGGCGGAACGTCGCTGATGAAGGCCCACATGGACATCTCGGAACCGGCGGGGAACTTCAGCTTGTTGGCGGCCCGGCGGTTGGACTGCAGCTGCAGGTGCAGGGTTATGCCGTCACGCTCACCGTCCGGCCCGTTGCTGGGCGCCTGGAACCAGCCTGCGACATAGGGCATGGGCATGCCGAGGAGGCCGTCGAAGGCACGCAGCAGTCGTGGGTAGACGACTGCGAGGTCGTCGCGCTCCGCATCGCTCAGCGCCGGGAAGTCGTGCACTGGACGCTTGGGGTGCAACTGCGCCTCGAAGGGCCAGCGGGCCGCGTAGGGGACGAAGCACACGAAGTGCTCGCTCTCGAACACGACGCGGCGGCCGTCAGCGATCTCATGCGCAACGACATCGGCGATGAGGTCGCGCCCCGTGCGTGCCCGGTGTGCGCGGTGGTTGTCGAGCAGACGGGCCATGCGCGGTGGCAGGTACGAGTAGCCGTAGATCTGCCCATGCGGGTGATGGAGCGTGACGCCGACCTCCACGCCGCGGTTCTCGAAGGGGAAGACGTACTTCACGTCGTCCCGCGCGCCCAACGCGCGCGTGCGATCGGCCCACAC